>JACMJD010000210.1 GCA_014380825.1 Phycisphaerae bacterium
AAAGTTGGCTCGCTCCCAGATCCGATACGCCTGCGCTCGCCAGATCTGGTGCTGGAATCCGAGCCGATTCAGCTCGTCATCCTGCGTGCCGAGAACATAATCACGTTGGTCACTCATGTCGTCCTTGTCTTAATTCGCATCGCCAACCGGAGGCTCGGGCGTTCGGGATAGCCATTGAAGGCCGCCGATCAGCAGTACGATCGTCACGTAGAGTTGTATCTCGATGCAGAGCGTCCAGAACACCCCGATGAAAAATTTGCACCCGAGAAACTCAGGCAGATAAGCAAAATGTGCGAGGATCAGCTTCAACGTCGGCGGCGGAAGTTCGTGAGGCGATATTCCATGCAGCTTCCACGCCATCAGCGCGCTGACTAGGGTCGCCGCCCAGTACGAGGGATCGAGCCGGATCGACCGCCGCAGCGCGAACCGCCCGATGAATCGCCCGTCGACGCGCCGCTCCTTAATCGAATACGCGATTACGAACCCGCTGATGACAAAGAAAATGTACACACCAGTGCAGCCGCGCCAGATGGTGGAGCGCACCCAATGGTGAATGTGCGCGAACACTGGCGTCTCGTGAAACCCGAGAAACAGGTGAAACACAAGGACGAACAGCGCCGCGAGTCCGCGCAATGCATCGATGAAACAAAACCGCACCGTGCCGCGGCTCGCCGGCCCCGGACGCTCGATGCCGCCATCCAATCGCGCCTCGGCGGCACCGGGCGCTTGCGACTCGTGCTGAAGTTCAACGGGCGACGTCGACGACATAGGAAACACACCCCACAAGCTCTGAGGGCACATTCTGATTCGTGGCGAACGCGAAGTATAGAGAATTGCTGCCGCGCCTTCCGCCGATTTTCGACGTTCAAATTCAGGTTCTATCGGACGTAGGCTGAGTGCTCACTGAACGGAGAATTCCATCATGGGACAAGCTGCCAATAATCGAAATCGCAATGCGTCTCTGGACGACAAAAAGGAGCGCGCCGCGCATCGACAGAAAGAGCAGGGCCTGCAAGCCGGGGCGGTGACGGACGCGTTCGTCGAGAACTTCGCGAAAGGCAAAACCGCCGGCGCGTTCGGCAAAGACAATTTGGCCAACCACGACCATGGTCACTCGTCACGCCGAAAAAGCTGAGACGTGCTGTGGTGAACACTCACGTCATGCGCGGAGACCCACCGCCCGATTTTCGAACCGCGACGAACGTGCCGCTGGCGAGCAGGCTCGTCCATCGTGGCCGGCCGAGATAACCGTCACGCATAATCGTGCAACCTCGGCTCCGGTAGTAGCGCACGATGTCGATCGGGTTGCACAGATAGCACGCGTCGTTATCCGCATGAAACGGCGGCCGCAGATCGGGCTCGCGAAACGAGAAGCTGTATCCGCGCCGAAGCAGCTTGGCCACGAGGCGCGCCGAGTCGCGAACGATACTGTAGGCGCTTTCTGGCAACGTGTTGCCCGATGGATGTCGGGGCATGTCCGGAGCGCGAAGAAAGATCCGCCGAACCGGACGATTGCGCCAAGAGTGGATGAGCACGCCGCGCAATCCATTGATTGGGCACAGGATGTTCGGCGACACGACGATCACCGCGCCGCCGGGACGAACGACGCGCAGCATTTCGGACAGCGCCGCCTGCGGATCCGGCATGTGCTCCAGCGCCGCATACGATGCGGCCACGTCGAACGAACCATCGACAAATGGGATCGCTTGCGCGCTTCCGGCGACGAACTGCAATTCCCGCCCGCGCGGCGCGGGCTCGAAACCGGCCGCATTCAGATCAATCCCGGTTATCGAGTAACCGCGCTCCGACAACAACAACGACGTCCAACCCGCGCCGCAGCCCACATCCAGCAGTCGAGTTCCGGCCGGCACAAACTCCCCGATGAAGCGGAAGTACTTTTCGAACAGACGCTCCGCCCCGGCACGATCGTAATTCGACCCGCGCACGCCTGCGTGCTGCTGTCGGTACATCGACTGCAATTGCGCGGCGCTGGATTTCATGATTCGCGACTCGCCTAGGATCGTTGAAGGCAGCGCCAGCCGCGCGCTTTGAATCGAGCCTCGGCTCGCGCTGTATCAAACGTCGCCAGGAAACTGGTAGCGATCCAGGTGGATCGGGCTGTCGTCGCGTTCGGGGCCAGCAAACGCGGTCCAAAAAAATCGCGGTGCAGTCGAAAGACGCGCATGCCAGCATGTTCCAGGTAATTTGTGACATCCGTCGGATACTCACGATGCTCTTCGAACACGATGTCCCGCACGCGCCTCGATTCCAGCAACCGGCGAGCCCCCTTCAATACGGCCAGCTCATGGCCCTCGACATCGATTTTCATCACCCCAAGCGCTGTGTCGGGCGGAACAATTTCGTCGAGCAGCGCCACGTTGACCGAGATGGTAGAACCCGAGGCCTCCTCGTCCGAACTGATCAGCGCAGATGTCCCGCGATTCTTCGAGGTCTCGTCGAAAACCAATAACTTCAGTTGCCCGGCGGAATCGGACACTCCGAGTTGACGAGCGTGAAACCGAACCCCGCCAAATGACTGACTGCCTCTATCGCAATTCGCGCTCAGTTCTTTGAACAGAGTCGGGTGCGGCTCGAAACACCAAACATTGCCATTTGGCGCCACGCGGGCCGCGAGCACCAACGACATGTATCCGATGTTCGCGCCTACATCGGCAACACCTTCACCGGGGTCCGCCAGTCGCCAAATCGTTTCGGTCACGATCAAATCGAACACGCCCAAGTGCAACAACGCCCGACCAAGATCATCATCGGGGTTGACTCGAATCCGACATCCGCCAGGCATCCATGCGGAAGTGAAACCGTCCGAAGAAGGGGCCGGTGGAAACAGACGCCTGAAGATTTGGCTCGGACGGAAGAGATACTCCGGCTTGAGCAGCGCGAACATGATGTCCGCCATCGTAACAAGTCGGCCGGTCGCACGGCAAATTGCTTCGCCAGGAACGCTGGCCTACTCCACCGTCACGCTCTTCGCCAGATTCCTCGGCTTGTCGACATTGCACCCGCGCGCCACGGCGGCGTGGTACGCGAGCAGTTGAAGTGGGACGACGCTCAGCAGCGGTTGCAGCGGCTCGAGCGCGTCGGGGACGTAGATCACGTGGTCGCTGTAGCGCTTGATGTTCGTGTCGCCTTCGGTCGCAACGGCGATCACGTGCCCGCCTCTCGCTCGCACCTCTTCGATGTTGCTGATCACCTTGTCGTATTGCAGGCCCTTGGTGGCGAGGAACACCACCGGCATGCCTTCGTTGATCAGCGCGATCGGGCCGTGCTTCATTTCGGCTGCGGGCATTCCTTCGGCGTGGATGTAGCTGATTTCCTTGAGCTTCAGCGCGCCTTCCAGCGCCACTGGGTAGTGATAACCGCGGCCGAGGAACAGCCAGTTCTCGCGATCGCAGAATGAGAGCGCGATCTTCTTCACCGCTTCGCTCTGATCCAGCACCTTCTGCATCTGATCGGGAATCGCGCACAAACCTTCGATCATTTCCTGACACACCTGCTGGCTCGTGTGGCGACGACGACCGAGATACAGCGCGAGCATCGTGAGCACAACGCACTGACAGGTAAATGCTTTCGTTGATGCGACACCGATTTCCGGCCCGGCGTGCAGGTAGATTCCCGCATCCGTCTCGCGTGCAATCGTGCTGCCGACGACGTTCACCACGCCCAGCGCCATCGCGCCTTTTTCTTTCGCTTCGCGCAGCGCCGCCAGCGTGTCGGCCGTCTCACCGGACTGGCTGATCGCGACGACCACCGAATTCTCTTCCACGATCGGATTGCGATATCGGAACTCGCTGGCGTACGTACACTCGGTCACGATCTTGGCGAGATCTTCCATCAGATAATCGCCAACCAGTCCCGCGTGCCACGCGGTGCCCTGGCCGGTGAGGATCAGGCGCTTGGC
>JACMJD010000211.1 GCA_014380825.1 Phycisphaerae bacterium
GCAGGGCAGCGGTAAGACGACGACCTGCGGCAAGCTCGCGATGTACCTCAAGAGCAAGGGCCGCCATCCGATGCTGGCGGCGGTCGACTTGCAGCGTCCCGCGGCGGTTCAGCAGTTGCGCGTGCTGGCGGAGCAAGTTGACGTTCCGATTTACTTCGATGACACGCGCGTCGCGCCGCACGGACAAGTGCCGCGCGGCAATGCGGTCGCGGTCGCGAAGGCCGCGATCAACGAAGCGAATAAAAACGGCAGTGACGTCGTCATCCTCGACACCGCCGGTCGTCTGGCGATCGACGATGAGTTGATGAACGAGCTGGCAGACATCAACAAAGCCGTCACGCCGCACCAGATCTATCTCGTGCTCGATGCGATGACCGGGCAGGACGCGGTCAACAGCGCCAAAGCCTTCAACGAGAAACTCGAGCTCGATGGCCTAATACTCACGAAGTTCGACTCCGACACACGCGGCGGTGCGCTGCTCAGCGCGAAGATGGTCACCGGCAAACCGGTGAAGTTTTTGGGTGTCGGTGAAAAGCTCGATCGTCTCGAAGAATTTCGTCCGGAGGGAATGGCCCAGCGCATCCTCGGCATGGGCGACATCGTCGGGCTTGTCAGCGAGGCGATGGAAAAGTTCGATCAGGAGGAAACCGCCAAGCTCCAGGAAAAAATGGAGAAGGGCGAGTTCACGCTGGACGATTTCGTCTCGCAGATGAGCCAGGTAAAAAAGCTCGGCCCGATGGGAAAAGTCATGGGCATGATCCCGGGCATGAGCGAGCTGACCAAGCAGATCGGCCAGGATGGTGAAGGCGTCGAGAATCAGATGGGCCGGATGAAAGCGATCTACGATTCGATGACGCGCATCGAGCGCAAGAAGCCCGACCTGCTGGATGCGAATCGGCGACGACGCATTGCGCGCGGCGCCGGCGTGGAGGTGACCGAAGTTGGCCAGTTCATGAAGCAGTTCGAATCCAGCCGCGCCATGATGCGCGCGGTGGGCGGCATGGGAATGATGGGAAAACTCAAGCTCATGAAAAGCCTGATGGGCGGCGGACTTTCAAACATGGGCATGCCCGGCGGGCCGATGATCAAGACCAAGAAGAGTGGGTGGCAGGCGCCGAAGGATCGGAATAAGAAAAAGAAGAAGCGGTGAGACTGCGTTGGGAGGCGAACGTGAGGCGCATCCTGCTTACTCTAGCGATAACTTGCGCGTTGGCACCAGTGCTGGTCAGCGCTGAACGATGGGTTGGCTACGCTACGCTCCGCTCCGAGAGGTCGCGCTGGCGCGGGTTGCCGAGGTGGAGAAGATCGTCAGGAATCTGGACGCGCGAGAGCGGACCGGCGAAGCGATCACGCCGAAGTTTGTCGAGATCAAATGGACGTGGAACCGTCGCCTGCTCGAGGCGCGACTGGCCGCTGCGAATGATCGCAATGAGCAAATGCTTGAGCTGCGGGCGTACCTCAACCATGCAAAGGCGCGCGTGCGGCAAGCGGAATCCATGCTGCACGGCGCGGGCATCGGCAGGATGTGCCTTCCACAGTACGAAGTCGTCGACGCCGGGTATCGTCTCACGGAGTTGATGGGGCAGTGAGGCTACTTCCCCGGATCGCGCTTCGTCGGGTCGGCCGGCTGCGTACCTGGGGCCGGGGTGACAACCTCACGTTGTCGAGTGGCGGTTTCCTTGACCGTGGCTCCGCTGGGCGTCTCGCGGATTTGCGACTGCGTCTGCGTCGCGGTTCGGCCATCTTCGGAAACCGTCTGGTGCTGCTCGCGGCTGTGCACTCGGCCGGTGTCTTCGTTCTGACAACCTGACAGCGGGGCGATTGCAAACGTCGCGGCGACCATCATTGTAGAGATGCGTTGCATGCGAAAGGCTCCTTCCAATGGGTGGTTTGGATGGTTCAGCTTTGACTAATGCAAATCGCACGCCGGAGCGAAGGGTCGAAATTGTTTTTTGAAACGTCACGCGAGAGCTTACGATCGGTGCAGACATGGACGCGGCATCAAGTATCAAGTTACTGCATCGCCGGTTTCCGTGGGTGCCGCCGCTGGTGGTGCTCACGGTTGCCGTCGCGACCTTCGTGGTGTTCGAGACGCGTTCGCGTCCGCCCGTCGAAGCCGGGACCGCTCAAGTTGATGTCGCCGTTGACAACGACGTTACCGCGGCGCTCCAACTGCTGCTGCGGACACAGGACATAACGCCAGAGGTTTTCTCGTGCCCGACGACGCAACCGACAAAGTGGGACTTCGGCGGCGGCGCGAACACAGCGTTGAATTGGGCGAACTGGAATTCGACTGAGGGCAACACGCGAAGCCTCAGTTACAAATATCAGAACCCGTACGCTCAACCATCTTCGCGTTCTGAGGATAATTTGTCAGGAAGGACAAAATGAGTTTGACATCGCCAAACATTCGTGTCCAGCGCCGACGCAGTGTCGCCGCATTCACGTTGGTCGAGCTTCTCGTCGTCATCGGCATCATCGCGCTGTTGATCGCGATGTTGTTGCCGGCGCTCAACGGCGCACGCGAGCGGGCGAAAGCGACGCAGTGCCTGAGCAACCTCCGCCAGCTCGGTGTGGCTTTCGTCATGTACAGCACCGACAACAAAGGCTTCGTCATCCCGTCGTACACGATGACGGGTGTGACCGGCGGCGCGACAGTGCCGCTGGAAGGCTGGGCGCCGATCCTCGAGCGGGACGGTTACGTTGGCGGGAATCAGTCGAACGATGGCAGCGTGTTTGTTTGCCCATCTATGTTCGACCTCGAAGGCATGCTAGGCGGGCAAACCGGAACCGATCCCGGCAAACCAAAGGGCTGGATGGATTGGCCGAACCTGCGGCTCGGCACGGCCAACGTGCCGACGACGATTCCGGATCGCGGGTTCAACAAGATCATCCGCGTCGGCTATTGGATCAACGCCGGCAATCCGATCGGCGCGGCCGCGGTTGTCATGCCAGATACGTTTTACACCGGTTCGGTCGGATACGGCCCGGGCACGAATGGGTTGTTCATCAACCACACGAAGACAAGCCGATTCCGTCGGCCCAGCAATTTGGTCGTGCTGGCGGACGGTGTGTACGCGGGGCGGCAGCGCGACAATCGTATCGGTGTCGTGAATAGCCGCATCGGTTATCGCCACCCGAACACGATTGCAAACGTCTGCTTCGCCGACGGTCACGCTGCCACCATCTCCGGCGATAAATTCCCGCGCGCTGCCGGCGGAACTGTGACCGTACAGATGGCGCGCGAGGACAATTTTCCCGGAACGCCGACTGTGTACGCGAATCCAGAGCGATCGCTGGGGCCGTAGAATCTGAACCGTGCCGGTCATCACGCAAATCTCCGAGCAGAAGCGCCGCGAGAATCGGCGGAACATTTTTCTCGACGGCGTCTTCGCGTTTGGCTGCAACATCAACGTCGTCGCACGATTCAAACTGCGCGAAGGGATGAAGCTGTCGGATGAACAAGTCCGCGCGATTCAGCTTGGCGCGGTGAAACAGGAATGCTTCGACAAGGCCATGCGATATTTGCAGACTCGGCTGCACAGTCGATCGGAGTTGCAGAAGAAGCTGAAACGACAAGAGTGGGGCGACGCGGTGATCGACGCGGTGCTGGAAGACCTGACGCGAATGCAATACCTTGATGACGCGCGCTTCGCCAAAACGAAAGCACTGTCGGCGGCCGAGCACAAGAAACATGGACGACGTCGCGCGTTCGTTGAGCTGATCAAGTCCGGAGTGAAGGGTGATATCGCGACGCGAGCATTGGAAGATGTCTACGAGCCGCGGGACTCAACCCGCGTCGCGCGCGAACTGGCGATGAAGCAGCGGGCGCGATTGATTAAGCTCGATCCGCTCGTCGCAAGACGACGATTGTTCGGGATGCTGCAACGACGGGGATTCGAGTACGACGAGATTCGTCCGGTGATCGACGACGTGCTGGGTCGTGGGCACGATGCGGAATAACTGCCGCAAGCGGCAGAATCACCGGCGCGACATCTTCTTGCGCAACATCTTCCTGGTCGACTTCTTCGTCGACTTCACAGTCTTTTTCGTCGCGCGTTTGACCGGTTTCTTCTTCGCGACCGCAGCGCGTTTCGCAGGCGTGTGCGTGAACGTGCGGTTGTCTGTTTCCCACGCTTGCAGATTCCGCTGGAAGATCTGGTCCATCGTCTTCACGACGAACTTGAAGTCGCGCCCGCCGGCGCGGGGCATCATCATCCAGCACATGACCATCGCCTGCCGGAGGTGACCGTCGGATGGAAACGGTGCCAAGTTGTCAAAGAATGCGGCGGGCGTTGGCTTCTTGATCGCGGACCACACTCGGCGATTTCGCGCGAAAGTGTTTTCGGCGCGGCGCTTCCATGCTGCGAATGTTCGATCGGTTTCGGGCAGCGACGTCCAGCATTCCTGGAGCGCCTGTCGAATCAGACCGTCCACACCGGCCGGGCTCATGACTGCGTAGAGCTCGGACGGCGACTTGCTGGTGAGACGGAAAGCTTCCCAACTCATCGTGATGAAGTTAAGTGATCGATCGTCCGCCGTCGAGACGGATGATCTGTCCGGTGATGTACGAACCTTCCGTCGCGAGGAAGTGAACAAGTTTCGCGACGTCCTCCGGCGTTCCCGGTCGCGCCAGCGGAACACGCTTCAGATACTTCTCGCGATCCGCCAGCGGATAACCGTCTGGCCATTGGACGACGCCCGGGGCGATTCCATTTACCGTGACTTCCGGCGCGAGCTCGCGCGCCAGGCCCGTCGTCAGGTTGGCGAGCGCGGCTTTGCTGGCGCAGTAGATGAGATATTCCGGCCACGGTTTTTCGCCGAGGAGGTCGCACATGTTGACTACGTGGCCGCGCGATTGTCGCAGGAGCGATTCGAACTTCTGACAGAGCAACAGCGGCGCCTGCACGTTCACGGCGGCGGTCTCGCGCATCAGCGCCATGTCGGTGTCGCGTAGTCGAGCGGGTCGATAAACCGAGGCGTTGTTCACCAACAGGTCGAGTCGGTTGGCGAAGGTCAGGAACGACGCATGTACCTGTTTGCTGGCGATGTCCGGGTCGACAAGATCGGCCCGGATCGCGTGGCCGTCGATCTGTGTCGCCAGTTTTGTCGCTTCGGCTTCGCTGGATCGGTAGGTGAAGGCGACCGCAAATCCCTCGGCGGCGAGCTTCTCCACAATCGCCCGGCCGACTCGGACGGCGCCGCCCGTCACCAATGCGACTCGTTTTTCCTGAGCCATTGGCCCGAAGAATAGCAGAAACCGTCTGAAACGAAGGAGTTAGAATCACCCGCCTCGGCCCTGAATAGGTTGGTGGAATTTTCAGGCGGGCGGCGTCGTTCAATAGGGCGGCGGGGACGGATTCGTCAAAACGTCTCGCCGGTTCTATGATGGCTGCCGAAATCACTTCGGCCAGAGAATGAGGTGCAGGATGTGCGTCGATCAAGAAAACGAACATGAAACTGAAACCGATACCGCCTCGCTGCGTGTCGATGTCGTCGATAGCTGGCACAAGCAGTGGCCGACGGTACTCCAGGAAATCGAGCGCGATGGTCGTCGTGCTAAGCTGCTCGTCGATGCGGACGGCTGGCTTTCCGCGCGGCAGTGTCTGATCGTCGCGTTCAAAGACAACGTCGTCGTGGGTCACCTCGTGTTCAGTATTCAGCCTGGCATGAGCAACATCAGTTTGCATCGCCCGCCGATCGAAGCGCATCAGGATGACCTTGGTGTGCGTCCGGGATTCAGCGACGCCGAAGTGCGAAAATTGCTGGTCGATGCCGCGACGAGACAGGCGATGGCGTTGAGGTGCAGGCGGCTGGTGAACTTTGGATAACAACGCCGAAGCTCCAATAAATAAATCACAAATCACAAGGAAGCTCCAAAAACCAAACTTGGCATTTTCAATTTTGGGATTTGAGTTTTCTTTGTGATTTGTCTTTTGTGATTTGATATTTGGTCGCTCCATGACTCAGTCCCTCCAATCTTCAAAATCCACTCGCGACGCGACCGGTACGCTCGCTCAGCTCAATGTCTCGCCTGGCGGGATGCCGAAACTGCCGATCCTCGCCGCTCGCGTCACCGTCGAAGGTGTTCCCGGCGATTGGCAAAAAGATCGCCGCTACCACGGCGGGCCGGACCGGGCGATTTGCCTGTTCTCCGAAGAGTTGTACAACTGGCTCCGCGCGGACTTTAGCATCGACATGACGTTCGGAAGCGTCGGCGAAAACTTCACCACGTGCGGCATCGATCTGCTCGCACTCAAACCTGGCGATCGGCTTCGCGTCGGCGAATGCACGATCGAGATCACCGAGGTCCGCATCCCGTGCCGCAATCTTAAGAAATGGGATGAACGCCTGCCGCACGTCATCGAAGGCCATAGTGGATGGGTCGCCAAGGTTGTCGTCGAGGGCGACGTGAAACCAGGTGACGCGGTTGAGGTCGTCCTGAGATAGCGTCACATGGCACGC
>JACMJD010000212.1 GCA_014380825.1 Phycisphaerae bacterium
AGGCGCGGTGCAGACGGTGGAAGGCGAACCTTCAGTCTTCGTTCCCGTTGAAGGTGAGCCAAATACATTTGCCAAGCGCGCCGTAGGCGTCGGCGCACCGATCAACGGGATGGTGCCGGTCTTCGCCGGCTTGAAAGACGGTGAAAAATACGTGGCGACCGGAAGCTTCATCCTCAAGGCTGAACTGGGGAAGGCTGGCGCGGCGCACGAACATTGATCTGCGAGCTCATGGAGTCAGCCCGTCATCCGGATACGAAGCAGCGAAGAGCAGAACGAGGCGGTCTAGAAGACAGGGCTCGCGCGCCGTGCATTGCCGACGGTTAAGGATTGAGAGCGTGCTATGTTAGAAAAACTTCTTCGATTCTCGATCGAGCATCGGTGGATGGTGGTGCTGTTCACGGCGCTGGTTGCAGCGGTCGGACTGTATTCTCTCCAGCGGCTGCCGATTGATGCCGTGCCGGACATCACCAACAACCAGATTCAAATCAACACGGTGTACGCCGCACTATCACCCGTCGAGATTGAAAAACAGGTGACTTTCCCCGTCGAGACCGCGCTCGCAGGCATTCCGGGGCTGGAGTACACCCGCTCGCTGAGCCGAAACGGATTTTCGCAGGTGACTGCCGTGTTCGGGGATGACGTGGACATCTACTTTGCCCGTCAACAGGTGGGCGAGCGCCTTCGCGAGGCGGGCGAAAGTCTGCCGCCCGGCGCGGAACCGACCATGGGTGCGATCTCGACCGGGCTGGGCGAGATCTATATGTACACCGTTCACTACGAACATCCCGAAGGCAAGGGCGCTTCGACGGCTGATGGACAACCCGGATGGCAGGGCGACGGCGCATACTTGACGCCCGAAGGCGAGCGATTGGAAACCGAAGTTGAGCGCGCCGCCTACCTGCGGACGGTGCAGGACTGGATTATCCGGCCACAGCTCAAGAACGTGGTCGGCGTCGCCGGCGTTGATTCGATCGGCGGATTCACGAAGCAGTATTTTGTTCAGCCCGATCCGATGAAGCTCGTTAGCTATGGGTTCACGTTTCACAACGTGATCGAGGCGCTGGAGGCGAACAACGCAAGCACGGGCGCGGGCTTCATCGAGCACAAGGGCGAGGGGTACAACGTCCGGGTCACCGGGCGCATCAATAACGAAGCCGAGATCGCCGGCATCGTTCTCGGCACTCGAAACGGAACGCCCATCTACGTCCGCGACGTTGCCACCGTGGGCGTCGGGCGAGAGCTGCGGACGGGAGCAGCCAGCGAGAACGGCGAACCCGCTGTAGTCGGCACCGCGCTGATGCTCATCGGTGAAAATAGCCGGACGGTGTCAAAGGCTGTTGACGAGAAAATGATCGAGATTCGGAAATCGCTGCCGCCGGGCGTGCAAGCAAAAACGGTTCTCAACCGCACAGCGCTTGTCAACGAGACGATCAAGACGGTTGAAAAGAATCTTTTCGAAGGCGCGATCCTCGTGATCGTGATCCTGTTCGTCATGCTGGGAAACTTTCGAGCGGCGATTATCTGCGCGCTGGCGATTCCGTTGTCCATGCTTCTTACAGCAACCGGAATGGTGGCGTCGAAGACGAGCGGAAACCTGATGAGCCTGGGCGCGATCGACTTCGGGATCATCGTGGATGGCTCGGTCATCATCGTCGAAAACTGCCTCCGCATGCTCGCAGAGCGCCAGCACCAGCTTGGCCGAAAGCTTACGCTCGCGGAGCGTCTGGAGACGGTGTTCGCCGCAAGCAAGCAAGTGCGGTCCGCAACGGCGTTCGGCGAGGCGATCATCATCATCGTGTACATCCCGATTCTGTTCCTCACCGGGATTGAAGGAAAGATGTTCCGCCCGATGGCGCTGACGGTCATCTTCGCTCTGGTCGGCGCGTTTGTTCTGTCGCTCACCTTTATCCCCGCGATGGTAGCGATGGGAATCACCGGACGGGTGAAAGAGAAGGACATATTCTTCGTCCGATGGCTCAAGGCGATCTACCTCCCGACGGTCACGTGGGCGGTGCGTGCGCGCTGGGCGGTCGCAGCAGTCGCGGTGGCGGCATTCGCGGGATCGCTGCTGCTATTCACACGCCTCGGGCAGGAATTCGTGCCGACGTTGGATGAGGGAAACATCGCCATGCACGCGATGCGCATCGCCAGCACCGGTATCGAACAGTCGGCCGACATGCAGGTGCAGGTTGAGCGAACCGTCAGCGTGTTTCCCGAGGTCGCGTTCGTGTTCTCCAAGACCGGCACGGCGGAGATGGCGTCAGATCCGATGCCGCCGAACGTGTCGGATACGTTCATCATCCTCAAGCCCGAGGCTGAGTGGCGCAGCGAAGAAGACTTAGCCAAGGCGATCTCTGCAAAGCAGGAAGAGTTGGAAGCGACGGGCGCGCATGCCGACGAACACGGCAGCGGCCACGAAGGAGAAGCCGGTCATTCCGACGCTGGCGGCGACGAACACGGACACGCGCACGGGCCACCCCCGACCGGTAGCAAAGGCAAGCTGATCGAGCTGCTTCAACTCACGCTCAACCAGGTACCCGGCAATAACTACGAGTTCACGCAACCGATTCAGATGCGGTTCAATGAACTCATTTCCGGCGTTCGTGGCGATGTCGCGGTCAAGGTGTACGGCGACGAGTACGACCAGATGCTGCCTGTCGCCGAACAAATCGCGGCCGCCCTTCGTGACACGCAAGGCGGAACCGACGTGAAGGTCGAGCAAGCCGAGGGGCTTCCGATGATGACGGTCGAGCTGGACCGCGCAGCGCTCGCCCGGTACGGCCTGAACGTCACAGATGTTCAGGACGTGATCAACATCGCGATCGGTGGCCGCGAGGCAGGACTCGTCTTTCAAGGTGACCGGCGGTTCAATTTAGTTGTCCGGCTCCCGGACGCCTTACGGGCAAACGTATCGGGACTTGCGGATCTGCCTATCCCGTTGCCGGCGGAAGATGCGTCTTCGTCTGCTTCAAGCGCTTCCGCGGAAAGGGGCGACGCAATGCCGCAACCCCCACGGCCGCCGTTCGTGCCGCTTGGAAGTATTGCCAACGTCCAGATAGCCGAAGGCCTCAATCAGATCAGTCGCGAACAAGGAAAACGCCGCGTCGTCGTGCAAGCCAACGTTCGCGGTCGCGACATTGGCTCGTATGTCGGCGAAGCGCAGAAAAAGATCGATGAGCAAGTCAAGCTGCCGCCCGGAACATGGCTGGATTGGGGCGGGCAGTTCGAAAATCTAATGGCGGCGCGTGAGCGCCTCATGATCG
>JACMJD010000213.1 GCA_014380825.1 Phycisphaerae bacterium
CGGCGTAGGCGAAACCGAGGATGCTCTGCGCCGCAGCGATACTCGAATGCCCCGATGGGAACAGCGTCTTGCGCATCTCCAGCGCCTGCTCGGCAAGCGGGATCGCTTCACTCGCCTGCCCCGCGCGCGTCAGCGAATCCGAAAGCAGCAGCATCTCCGCGGCGACGTTCGGCTTCGCCGGGTTCGGCATCGCGTTCCACATCGCCAGCGATTGACGGAACAATTCGATCGCGCGATCGAGCTGCCCACGATCGCGCGCGATGCAGGCGAGGCGATCCAGTCCCTGCGCGACCGACGCGCTCTGCGGCCCGTCGATCTTTTTGGCGATCTCGATCGCCCGAGTCTGAAGCGATTCGGCTTCGTTGAGCGACTCGCTCGTACCGCGAAGCCACAACGTCGTCGCGAGACCGCTGAGGCTGCGCACCTTCATGCGCGTCTCGGCGTCAGACAGATCATTCGCCAGCGCCAACGCTTCTCGCCGCGTGCGTTCGGCGCCGATCAGATCGTCGTCGGCCTCGTACATGGCGCCGAGATTGACCAGGCTGTTCCAAACATCCGCGCGCCCCTTCTTCTGACCGCGGCGGATTTCCAGTGCTTTTTTCGTCAGCTCAATCGCCTGCTTGTTGTCCCCGCGCTTGTGCAGGACCGTCGCCAGGTTCGTCATCGCATCGGCAGTGAGCTGCGGGTCGTTGCCCTGTTCATAAATGCGGAGAGCGCGACGATACTGTTCCTCTGCCTGTTTCAGATCTCCTTTCGAGTCGGCGAGCAGACCAAGATAATTGATCGTCTTCCCGATCGCCGGATCGTTTGCGGGAAGATTGGAAAGCTGCATCGCCAACGCCTGCTGAAGCGACTTGGCGGCGTCGTCCAATTTTCGCTGATCGATCAGCACTTCGCCCAGTCCGGTCATCGCGAAGGCGGTATCGGGGCTGTCAGGACTCAGCGATTGTTCGAGTTCAATCGCCTTGCGCCACTGCGTTTCAGCTTCATTCCACAAACTCAATGAGCGGTAATGCATGGCCGCGGTGGCGCGGACGGCTGCTTCAAGTTTCGGGTCGGACTGATCGCCATCGTCAAGTTGTTTGATGGCGTCGTCGAGCAACTCGCGAACGGTGATGTTCTTGCGATCGCCGCTCTCCGGTGTCGCGCTGGAGAGAAACGTGCGGTTGTATTGATACAACTGGCGGACGCGGGCTGTCTCGCCCCTGGCGATCTTCTCGTTCTTCGCCGCCCGCATGAATCCGATCGTCGACAGGATCGCGCCCGACACGATCGCCATCGCGATCATCGCCGCCGCGCTGACACCAAATCTGTTTCGCGAGACGAATTTTCTCGCCCGATACATCACCGACACCGGCCCGGCGGTCAGCGGCAGGCCGTTGAGATGATTGCGAATGTCTTCCGCCATCGCGATGGGCGTGGCGTAGCGCTCGTCGCGCTCCTTGCGCATCGCCTTCAGCGGAATCCATTCCAGCTCTTTTCGAAGCTGGCCAGCAAGCTCTTCCATCTTCATTTGCCGGCGCTTGGCGATGTCGCTCGATTGGCCAGCGCCAAGCGAGCGCAGCCGATTGCTCGGCCGCGGCGGATCAACTTCTCGGATGATCCGCTGAATCTCGTTGTAGCCTTTGCTTCGCAGATCGTGCGGCTCGAACGGCAGGGCGCCGGCGAGCAGCTCGTACAACATCACGCCCAGCGAATACACGTCCGTGCGCGTGTCGATATCCAACGCGCCCATCTCCGCCTGCTCGGGGCTCATGTATTCCGGCGTGCCGAGGATCTGTCCCTGCTCGGTGAACACGGTCTTGTCGGTCAGCACATGACTGACCGCTTTGGCGACGCCGAAGTCGATCACTTTGATCAGCGGCCCCGCGCCGGGCGCGGTCGCGACCAGCACGTTGCCCGGTTTCAAATCGCGATGAATGATCCCCTTGTGATGCGCGTGCTGCACCGCTTCGCAGATAGGAATGAACAGTTCAAGCCGCGCGCGAACGTTCAGGCGGTTGCGATCGCAATACGCGGTCACCGATTCGCCCGCGACATACTCCATCACGAAATATGGCCGGCCATCACCAGAAGTGCCGGCGTCGAACACCTTGGCGATGTTCGGATGATCCATCAGCGCCAGCGCCTGCCGCTCCTGCTCGAAGCGCGCGATCACCGCGCGCGAATCCATTCCCAGCTTGATGATCTTCAGCGCGACGCGTCGCTTCACCGGCGAGATCTGGTCGGCGACCCAGACGGTGCCGAACCCGCCCTCGCCGATCACCTGCAACATCTTGTACGGACCAACCTGCTCCGGCGCCGGCCGATCTTCGAGCGGCGCCGACGTCTGCCGCGCCGACGGTTGCTGCGGCGCATCCAGCGGCACGCCCATGTTCACCGGCACGCTCGACGGATCGAGCGTCGGCGTGAGGCGAGATAGCGGATCTTGTTGAGGCGGTATTGAATCAGCCATAATAAGCCCTGTGCGAACGATGATAACGGCAAGTGTTCCCGGCGGCACGAATCTGACCTGCCGGTAGACCGCCAATTAGCCGAAATTCCTCGCGACAGCGCAACCCTCCGCCAACCACTCGGTGACACCCCGGCAGCATCCTTGGACCACCGC
Organism: Phycisphaerae bacterium; assembly: GCA_014380825.1. The sequence continues at coordinate 2,609 of JACMJD010000213.1, forward strand.
TGCGACCGCCGCTGGCACCTGCCGAGCCGTCGAGTTCTCCTACTCTCGAATGGGTTCGTTTTGCTCAATTCGATCGATTTTTCTACGGTTGTCTCTCCGCTGATCCTCCCGATCTCCCGGCCCGGCCGACACTAGCGATGCACGGTGCCCCTTTGGCATTTGGGTTCGCGCAGACGATTTCACAAACTCTCGGGCACCATTTTCGGACCGGCTTTTCAATGAGCGCTCGATGCCGATCGCACCTAGCTGAGGAGGCAAAAAAATCGCTCCTCCCATATACCTCGCGCGCTGCGCCAGACGCGACGCTGGCGCGCAGCGCGCCCGACAAAAGCCCCGCTGGCGGTGCGCCAACGCATACAAGAAAACATATTTTGTGTTTTGATGCGCTGCGCGCCGCGCGATGTTTTCGCGCAGCGCAACATCCCGCTCGCGAAGTTCGAATGGATTTGTCACAATGCCCGCGGGCTTCATGTCAGGTGAGGGGTAGCGCGCCATGTCACAAACACGTCTGGCCGTCCTCCTGTTCACCGACATCGTCGGCAGCACGGAACTCAAATCGAAAATCGGCACGGCTGAGTACGCGAAGCTGCTGGCACGGCACAATGAACTGTTCGAGACCGGCCTGCGCGAATGCGCCGGCGCCGAGATCGTCAAGCACACCGGCGACGGCTACTTCGTCACGCTGCCGACGGCATCGGACGCGGTCCGCTTCGCGCTACGATTGCAAACCCGCATGAAACTTGAAACGTGGCGGCCGCAACCGATCGCCACGCGCGTGGGCATTCACATCGGCGAAGTGCAGTTGATGGACATGGCCGGCCGCGCCGACGTGCTCGGTCTGTCCGCGGACTTGGCGGCCAGGATTATGTCGCTGGCGACCGGCGGGCAGATCCTGCTGACCGCCAGCGCGTTCAACGACGCCCGGCAGTTCGTCAACGCGTCACCGGAATCATTGCAAGGCACACCGCCGCTGAAGTGGATCGCACACGGACTGTACCTATTCAAAGGCTCGGACGAGCCGCTGGATGTGTTCGAAGTTGGCATTGAAGGATTCTCGCCGCTGACGCGTCCATCCGATTCCGAAAAGGTTAAACGCGTCGTCTCGCACGACCAGGAACCGACACTAGGCTGGCGCCCCGCGATTGGGCTGGCGATTCCAAACCGCCCCGGCTGGAACCTCGACCGTAAACTCGGCGACGGCGGGTTCGGGGAAGTCTGGCTGGGTGTGCACGAGAAACTCAAGTATGAACGTCGAGTCTTTAAGTTCTGCTTCGACGTCGACCGGTTGCGGTCATTCAAGCGCGAACTGACTCTCTTCCGTCTGCTTCGCGATGCGCTGGGTGAGCGTGATGACATTGCCACCTTGTACGAAGTGCAGCTCAACGAGCCGCCGTTCTATCTCGAAAGCGAATACACCGACGGCGGCAACCTGCTGGAATGGAGTGAACGCAAAAGCGGGATCGACAAGATTCCGCTGCCGGTGCGATTGGAACTGGTCGCACAAATCGCCGATGCAGTTGCCGCCGCACATTCGGTGGGCGTGCTGCACAAGGACATCAAGCCGGCGAACATTCTGATCCACGAACGCGACGGAAAAGTTCAACCACGATTGGCCGACTTCGGCATCGGTATCCTGTCCGATCGAGCGCAACTCCAGAACCGCGCGATCACCGAGACCGGCTTCACCGTCCTGACGCACAATGACTCGAGTCGAACTGGCACGCGAATGTATTCGCCGCCGGAGAGCTTGCTGAACAAACCGTTCACGACGCAAGGCGATGTGTACGCGGTGGGCATCCTGCTATATCAAATGGTAATCGGCGACCTGCGCCGACCGCTGGCGCCGGGGTGGGAACGTGAAGTCTCCGACCCGATTCTCCGCGACGACATCTCCGCGATGGTGGAGGGCGATCCCGCTCGCAGAGTCGCCTCGGCACTGGAGGTGGCCCAGCGCATTCGCACGCTCGATGCCCGCCGGCTGGATCAAAAGCAGCGACAAGAATCGCACGCGCGCTCGCACCGCCGCCGAACACAGGTTCGCCTCGCGACCGCGGCGGCGATTGTGCTCTGCCTGATCAGTCTCGCTCTTGCGTACGGTTTCGTTCGCGAGCGTCGCCTGAAGCAGGATATCCTCGCCCAGAAGCAGGAGGCGGATCGACAGCGCACGCTGGCGCAGTCGCGATTCGACGATGTTCGCAAGCTGGCGAACACGTTCTTGTTCGACGTACACGACCAGATCCAGAATCTCGCGGGTGCCACGCCCGCGCGACAACTACTTGTTCAGACCGGATTAGACTATTTGGAGAAGTTGCAGGCGCAGGCCGGTAACGAGCCAGGGCTCCTCCTGGAGATAGCGCGGGGGTATCTGCGTATCGGGGACGTGCAAGGAGGGACCTACTCTGCGAACCTCGGGGACACAAAGGCGGCGCTGGCCAGCTATCAGAGAGCGCTGGCGATCCTGGATGCCCTGCACGGGGCCGATCCGCAGGACATCAATTCCGCGCATTTCCGGCTTGTCGCGCTCGCGAGCGTCGGCGATGTGTTGATGGCAAGCGGTGACACAAAGGGCGCGTTAGAGCGATACCTTCGCGTCATTGACCTCTGTCAAAAGCTAATCGAATCGGATCCTTCGGATGTCACGGCTCGAAACGCACAGGCCGTCGGTCATTATCACATTGGAAGGAACCAGATACAGACTGGCGACTTTCGGGGAGCGTTGGAAAGCCATCGCAAGCAACAACAACTCTTCCAATCCCTGGCCGACGCCGATCCAGGTAACGTTGCATTCCAACACAACTTGGCGAGCAGCCATAACGCGCTGGGCGACACGCTGGACACCATCGGTGATAAGAACGGCGCACTAGCCAACTATCGCGCGGCACTGGGGATCGCTGAGCGTTTCGCTCGGGCCGATCCGACAAATGCCACAAACCAGACCGGGATGGCAATCGCGCTTCAGCGGGTGGGTGAGATGCTGGCCGCGCTTGGTGACCTGAACGGCGCGCGAGACAACTACCGACAGTTCCTTGCAATCGTCCAAACTGTTGCCGATGCCGACCCAAGCGACGGAAACGCGCAGCACCGGCTCTCCGCCAGCCTCGCCACCGTCGGTTACTTTTACGAGCAGAACCACGAGTACGAGACTGCGCTCGCACACTATCGAGGCGCGTTGGTGATCGCGGAAAAAATTGCCGAAGCAAATCCGACAAATACCGAGTTGCAACTGCACTTGGCGCAGTGCCATAGCAGGGTCGGCGATATGGCCAGGGTCCGTGGTGATATGGA
>JACMJD010000214.1 GCA_014380825.1 Phycisphaerae bacterium
ACAGCGCGGCGGTGGCCGCGGTCGCGGTCGCGGTCGCGATGATCGCGGCGGCAGCGACGAAAGCGGCATCGAATCCGCCGTCGTCCGAATCTACCGCTGCTCGAAGGTCGTCAAGGGTGGCCGCACGTTCAGCTTTGGCGCGCTCGTCGTCGCCGGTGATCGCAAGGGAAACATCGGCATCGGTTACGGGAAGGCCAATGAAGTTCCGCCCGCCGTTGAGAAGGCGACGAAAGACGCGCGTAAGGCGATGTTCAAAGTGAATCTCAAAGGAACGACAATCCCACACCAGGTGACTGGCCGCAGCGGCGCGAGCACCGTGATTCTCGCCCCGGCCCGTCCGGGCACGGGCGTGACCGCGGGCAAGAGCGTTCGTCCGTGCATGGAACTGGCGGGCGTGACCGACATTCTCACGAAGGCGTATGGCTCGACGAGCCCGAAGAACCTTGTCAAAGCGACGATGGCCGCGCTGGCGCAGTTGCAGAATCGCGAACAAGTCGAAGAAAAGCGCGGTGTAAGCCTGGTGAAGGGCGCCGGCGAATTGGTTGGAGCGTAAAAAGATTTAGCCACAGAGGCACAGAGGGCACAGAGAAGAAATCAAAATTGAATTCGGTATTTCTCTGTGTCCTCTGTGCCTCTGTGGCCAACCGTTTTGGGATTGAATCATGACTCTCCTGGAAATTACATCCGGCGCGACTCGCAATAAGCGCACGCAGCGCAAGGGCCGCGGCGAAAGCAGCGGGCGCGGCAAGACGTCCGGTCGCGGCAACAAGGGTTCGGGCGCGCGCGTCGGCACGTACATCCGCCGAGGTTATGAAGGCGGTCAGACCGAAATCTACAAGCGCTTCCCGAAGCGCGGCTTCTCGAACGAGAACTTCGAGCGACGGTTCTACATCGTGAACCTGGTCGACCTCGAAAAGTTCGACAACGGCGCGACGATCGACGCCGCCGCGCTGCGTGAGAAGGGCCTGATTCCGGACTTTAAGCTGCCGGTGAAGATCCTGGGCAATGGCGAGTTCACCAGAAAACTGACCGTGTCCGCCGGTTGGTACAGCAAGGCAGCGCACGAAAAGATCACGAAAGCCGGCGGCGCCGCGAACAACCTCAAGGGCGCGACGTTCGAGTTCCCCAAGCCCAAGAAGAAGTTCATCAAGCGCGAGAAACCCGCTGCTGCTGCCGCTGGCGGCAAGAAAAAGAAGGGCGGCGGCGACGAGGATGCTGCCGCGGCGCCGGAAGGCGGTGCGCCGAAAGAAGCAGCACCCGCGCCGGAAGCACCCAAATCCGAATAGCCTCGTTCGCGTTCGTCATTCGTCATTGGTCCTTTGTCCTTCGTCAAAAGCAGTCCTACGCTTACGACGACGTACAAGTGACCAGGGACCAAGGACACCTCGCTCATGTTCAAGACGCTCATCAACATCTTTCGCGTTCCGGAGCTGCGGAACAAAGTGCTCTTCACTTTGTTCATGCTCGCGATCTACCGCATCGGTTATCACGTGCCGCTGCCGGGCGTCGATCAGGATGCGTTCGTCCCGAAAGAACGTCGCGAGCTGATGGATGCCGAGCACGCTTTCAAGACAACCGAACAGACGCTCGCGGGTCGAACTGATGAGGCCGCGGTTGCCGAACGCGCCAGGGCTGAAGAGGAACTAGAGGGCGCCAAGCGCCGTTACAACGAAAGCGTCGCCGGCGGCGAGAACACGGCCGCGACTCGCCTTGCAAACTACGTCTCGTTGTTCTCCGGTGGAAATCTTTCGCAAAGCACGATCTTCGGACTTGGCGTCATGCCGTATATCTCGGCGTCGATCATCTTTCAGCTTCTGGGCACCGTCGTTCCATCGCTGGAAAAGATGCAGAAGGAAGGCGAGACCGGACGCAAGAAAATACAGGAATGGACGCGGTACGCGACCGTTCCGTTGGCGCTGATCCAAGGCGTCTTCTGGCTGAGTTACATGCACAAAGGCACCGGCACGCCGCTCGTGCAGCCGGCGTTCATGGGCGATCACAGCCTCGCGTTCTGGGTGGTTGGCTTGTCCGCGCTTACGGCCGGTTGCGTGTTTCTGATGTGGCTTGGCGAACAGATCGACGAATATGGTCTGGGCAACGGCGTGTCGCTGATCATCCTCGCCGGCATCGTCGCACGCATGCCCGCGGCGATCGTGCAGCTTTATGAGCTGGCGGATTTCGGACAGAACGCTCAGCCTTATTCGATGACGCCCGGGAAAATCCTGTTCCTGGTCGCGTCGTTCATCTTCGTCGTGTCGGGTTCGATCCTGATCACGCAGGCGCAGCGCCGCATTCCGATCCAGCAGGCCAAGCAGACGCGCGGCCGTCGCGTGTATGGCGGATCGAAGCAATATCTTCCCCTCCGCGTGAACCATGGCGGCGTGATGCCGATCATCTTCGCGCAGTCATTGATGCTGTTCCCCGGTGTATTTTTCGGCTGGTTGAACGGCGTGATGCACGCCAACAATCGTGATCCCGGATTCTTCACGCGTGCCGTTGAATTCCTCAACGTCGAATTCGGTCGCGGCGCGTTTATTTAT
>JACMJD010000215.1 GCA_014380825.1 Phycisphaerae bacterium
ATCGTCGACGTCCTGCGATTTCATGTCACGCCACGGCTCGCGCGCGCGCAGCTTGCCCAGCACCAGGAACAGCAGAAATCCGATCAGGTACATCAATCCGTACCAGCGGATCGCGAGCGGGCCGATTGAAAACGCTATGGGATCTAGGTTGTGGACGTAGGGCACAGGGGCTCGCGTGAGATGCGTGCCCTATTATTGCCGATCATCCTTTCGCTTGATTCATCCAACCGCGATCCACCTCATGCCGAACAACGAACGATCGAAGCACGTCACTCAAGGCGTGGCGCGCTCTGCCAACCGCGCGATGTACTACGCGATGGGCTACAAGGACGAAGACTTTGACAAGCCGATGATCGGCGTGGCCAACGGGCATTCGACGATCACGCCGTGCAACGCGGGGTTGCAGAAGCTCGCCGATGCGGCGATTGCGGCGATCGAAAAGTGCGACGCGAATGCGCAGGTTTTCGGTACGCCCACGGTTTCCGATGCGATCAGCATGGGCACCGAAGGCATGAAGTATTCGCTCGTGTCGCGCGAAGTGATCGCCGATTCGATCGAAACGTGCGTGCTCGGGCAGTGGATGGACGGCGTGATCGTGATCGGTGGCTGCGACAAGAACATGCCGGGCGGCGTGATGGCGATCGCGCGCTGCAACGTGCCCGCGATTTATGTGTACGGCGGCACCGTCAAGCCGGGTCATTACAACGGAAAAGACATCACGATCGTGTCGTCGTTTGAAGCGGTCGGCGAGTTCACCGCCGGCCGTCTCAGCGAAAAAGACTTCAAGGAGATCGAGCGCCGCTGCGTGCCGGGCTCGGGCTCGTGCGGCGGCATGTTCACGGCGAACACGATGAGCTCGGCGTTCGAGGCGCTCGGCATCAGCCTGCTGTATTCATCGACGATGGCCAATCCGGACGACGAGAAAACGAAGAGCACGGCGGAGAGCGCGCGCGTGCTGGTCGACGCGATCAAGAATCAATTGCTGCCGCGCCAGATCATCACGCGCAAGTCGATCGAAAACGCGGTGTCGCTGATCATGGCGGTCGGCGGATCGACCAACGCCGTGCTGCACTTCCTCGCGATCGCGCATTCCGCCGGTGTCGAGTGGACGCTGGACGACTTTGAACGCGTGCGCCGCAAAGTGCCGGTGCTGGCCGATCTGAAACCTTCAGGCCGATACGTCGCCACGGACCTGCATAAGGCCGGCGGAATCCCGCAGGTGCTGAAAATTCTGTTGGAACACGGTTTGTTGCACGGCGACTGCATGACGATCACCGGCAAGACGATGGCCGAGATGCTGGCTGACGTGCCGGCCGAGCCGCGCACTGATCAGGACGTCATCCGGCCGTTCTCGAATCCGATGTACGAGCACGGGCACCTCGCGGTGCTGAAGGGCAACCTCGCGCAAGAAGGTTGCGTCGCGAAAATCACCGGACTGAAGAACCCGGCGATCACCGGCCCGGCGCGCGTGTTCGATTCCGAAGAAGCCGCGCTCGACGCGATTCTCGAAGGTCGCATCAAGCCCGGCGACGTGATGGTGATCCGCTACGAGGGCCCGAAGGGCGGCCCGGGCATGCGCGAAATGTTGGCGCCGACATCGGCACTGATCGGCAAAGGACTAGGCGAAAGCGTTGGGCTAATTACAGACGGCAGATTTTCAGGCGCGACCTGGGGCATGGTCGTCGGCCACGTCGCGCCCGAAGCGTACGTCGGAGGCCCGATCGCCCTGGTGCAGAACGGCGACTCGATCACGATCGACGCCGACAAGCGCCTCATCCAGTTGAACGTCCCGCAGAAGGAGCTCGCCGCGCGCCGCAGGAAGTGGAAACAGC
>JACMJD010000216.1 GCA_014380825.1 Phycisphaerae bacterium
GCGTGGACTGCGCCTTTACCCGCATCCAGCTCACCCCCGACATGCTCCCAAGCGATGTCCTGGGTGTGAGCATTTATGACAAGGGGACGGGGGAGTTCATCTACAAGCGCGGCCCGATCTTCGCGAACATCGTGCTGGCCGATGAGATCAACCGCACCACGCCGCGCACGCAGTCGGCCTTGCTCGAGGCGATGAGCGAAGAGCAGGTCAGCGTTGAGGGCGAGACGCGCAAGCTCGAGCGCCCGTTCATGCTGATCGCGACGCAGAACCCGTTCGAATTCGAAGGCACGTATTATCTGCCGGAAAATCAGCTCGATCGATTCCTGCTTCGCGTGAACGTTGGCTACCCCGAACGCAGCGCCGAGCATCGAATCCTGACGACGCAGCCCGGCCGCAATGCGCTGGACGATTTGAAATCGGTCATGCACGGGTCGGAAGTGGTCGAGTTGCAGGATCGCGTGCCGAAGATTCGGATGGACGCGACGCTGGTGGAATACATTCTGGATCTGGTTGAGTCGTCGCGCCACGATGAGCAGTTGCACCTTGGCGTGTCGCCGCGCGGAGCGCTGGCGCTCACGCAGGCTTCGCAGGCTTCAGCGCTGTTGCACGGGCGTGATTACGTGATTCCGGATGACGTGAAGCAGTTGTTCCTTCCCGTGTGCGCGCACCGCGTGGTCAGCAAATCGTACCTGAGCAACGGCGACGCCAACGCGACCGCCCGAATCTTGCAGAACATCCTCGATCAGATTCCCGTTCCGCGCTAGACTAATTCAACGTGGCTCGCACTCGCCGACCTCTCAATTACGCGCCGCACGCGACCGTCGTGCGACGCCGGCCCTCGCTCGACTTTTCCATCACCGGCCTGATCTACTGCGCGCTCATGATGTTCATGGGCTTGGCCGCCATCAACAGCCAGGCGAATCTGTTGTTTGGCGTGTTCGGGCTGATGTTCGGAATTCTGCTGATCAGCATTTCGATCAGCCGGATCGTGCTGCGTCGGCTGACGATGAATCGCGGCCTGCCCGAAAGCGCAATCGTCGGTCTGCCCGCGATCATCACATACGAGCTTCGCAACGAGAAGCGCTACTGGGCGAGTTTCTCCGTGACCGTGGCCGAGCTGGACGGAGGCGAGGCGTTCACGAAACAGCCGCAGGCGTACATGCTGCACGCGGCCCCGCGCACGGCGGCGATCATCCCGTCGCAAGTCACGCCCAAGCGTCGCGGGCTGCACGTGATGGATCGATTTCAACTCAGCACGAGTTTCCCATTTGGCTTCATCAAACGCGCGAACGAGCGCAAACATCACGAATCGATCGTGATCTATCCCGCCTTGGCGGAAGTCGATCCGAAACTGCTGCAACTGATGCGATCCGCCGAAAGCACCGGTGCGACGATGCGGCCACGCCGCGGCGGCAACGACGAGTTCTACGGCCTGAAGGAATTTCGCGCCGGCGAAAACTCGCGATACATCTACTGGCGGCGCAGCGCGCGGACCGGCACGCTCGTGTCGAAAGAAATGACGCACGTCTCGCCACCGCGCATCGTGATTCTTGTCGACACGTTCATTCCACAGAGCGAACGCAAGACCGCGCGCCACGCCGCCACCGAGCGATCGATCGCCATGGCCGCGTCGTTAGCGAGTCATGCGCTGGAGCAGGGTTTGACGGTTGGCCTGGTGTGCTGGTCGGGCGAGTGGGTCAAAATGAAACCCGCCCGCGGCAAACGTCATCGCCGCGATGTGCTGGCCGTGCTCTCAAGATTGCCGCTGAACACGCAACACGATAGCCAACAACTGCTCGCCGCCGCACTCGAGCTTCAAGACTCCGGCACGACGCTGGCGATGTTCAGCCCCATCGATGCCACCGCGCCAGGATCGCGCAGCGCCGGCGCGTTGATCGTGATTCCAGCCGAAAGTCTGCAATCGCGCCGGTGGTTCCGATTCAATCCAATAGTCGACTTCAACCATTGCATGCCTGCGGAACAAGAACCGGAAGAGGAAGAGATACGATGAAATGAACAGGGTTCATCGCTGGGCACGCTATGTATGACATTAGACAATTTCGGCCCGTCCTTTACGTCCTGCTGATGATGGGCATCAGCGGGTTCGCCCTCGCTGCGCAGGCGCCGGCGATGTGGGTATTGGCGAGTTCCGCGGTGCTCTTTAACGCATGGCTTGTTGCGACGAATCGGTTTCGACCATTGCCGCGGTTGCTGGCAAATTTGATTACCGTGACAGCGTTGTTCGTCGCGTTCCTCATGCTGCGACGAAGCGGATCGCCGCCGATTTTGGTGATCGGGCAGTTTCTGGTCATCCTTCAAGTCGTGAAAGTGTACGAGCAGCGCGGCAACCGCGATTACGCGCAGTTGCTCGTGCTCAGCCTCCTGCTGATCGTCGCAGCCGCGATCAGCACGGCGTCGCTCGGATTCGGGCTGCTGTTCGTCTCGTATCTGTTCCTCTCGCTCTACGCGTGTCTGCTGTTCCATTTGAAAGTTGAAACCGATCACGCGAAGGCCGCGATCGGTGTGCCCCAGGACAAGCTGAACCCGATGACGCTGCGGCAAGACCAGCGCTATCTCCCGCGATCGATGCGCCGGCTGACTGTGCTCGTCTCGGTCGTCTCAGTCGCGATGGCCGTGATCGTCTTCCTGTTCTTCCCGCGCAACACCGGCACCGGCCTGCTCGGGCCGCTGCAATATCGGGCGGTGAAGGCGCTCAGCGGATTCAGCGGCGAGATGAACTTTCAGCAGGTCGCGCAGATCACGCAGGACACCCGGCAGATCGCGTACGTGAAAGTCTTCGAAGGTGATCGCAACATCGGCGGCGCGCAGTCTCTGCTTCTGCGCGGCGTGACGCTGGACATCTACACCGGCCGCGAATCGCCGCAGTGGCAGTGGAAGCGCACGCCGAATGCGACGGGGACTTCAAATATTAACAACATGCCGAACGACCAGACGCGGCAGATTGCGCTGGTCGAAAATAGTCGCCCGATCGGACCGAATTCGCGCCGCCAGGAGATCATCCTCGATCCGACCGGCACGGAAACCGTATTCGCGATGCCGGGCGTCACGCACTTTCGCGTATCGACGCAACTCTCATCCGATGCGAAGCTGAATTACCAGACGCGCGATCAGACGCTGCGGATGGAGCCGTCGCTGGAAGTTCAGTTGCGCTACGAGGTGTGGAGCGACGGCCAGGTGACGCTGCCGGACGACGACAAGGACAACCCGAATAACCCGCCACTGTCGACGCAGTCGTCGCCCACCACTGATTCGACGACCGATGCCAAGACGCCGACACGATCGGTCATCGACCCGCAGATCGAAACCTACGCGCGACGTCCCGATGTGAGCGGCACCGACGAAGAAGGCCCGCTCGTCGCAAGGCGGCCACGTGAGCTGCGCGTAACGGCGCTGGACGAGAAGATCGCCCAGAACATCGAGCAACATCTCAAGGGCAGCGAGTTCGCCTACACGCTGGACCTGCGCGCCGCCGAACGCATCGGCGAGCGCGATCCGATGGTCGCGTTCCTCTACGACCTGAAGCGCGGCCACTGCGAATATTTTGCCGGCGCGATGACGCTGATGTGTCAGAGCCTGGGGCTTCAGGCGCGCGTCGTGGTTGGATTCAAATGTGACGATTTCAACACGCTCACGAACAGCTACGTGGTGCGGCAGAATCACGCGCATGCGTGGGTGGAAGTGTTGAACGACAAGCGACAATGGATCACGTTCGACCCAACCAGCGGGCGCGAACTGAATGCCGGCAACAAAAACGCCGGCATCCTCGCGAAGCTCAAGCACTTGTTCGATTATCTCGAATACACCTGGGCGAATTCCGTCGTGGCGTACGATCGCGATGCGCGCTCGAACCTGATTCAAAACGTCGAGGTCAACCTCGGCAAGAGCGCGCAGAACGGCACCGACGCGATGAACAAGGCCAAGACCTGGTTCGATTTCGACAAGTGGTTCGGCGACCAGGTGATCCGGGCGCAGTTCTGGCAGAAGCTGGTGGCGGTCCTGATCGCGGCGCTGGTGCTGGCGCTGATCGGCGCGATCGGCTGGTTCGCGACGGAGCGCTGGAAAATGCGCCGCCGCGCCCGTCGGATCGGCCTGGCTGCGCTCCCGCCGCAGGCGCAGTTGAGGCTGGCGCGTCAGTTGGGTTTTTATGACGACATGATCAGCACGCTGGCGCGGCATGGAATTACGTGCGCGCCGAATCTTACGCCCAGCGAGTTCAGCCGTTCGATCGCGTTCCTGCCCAGCGAGCTGTTCGACGTCGTCCGACGATTGACCAACATCTTCTACCGAATCCGCTACGGCCAGGCCGAGCTGAGCGGCATGCAGCAGCGAAGGTTGAAGACAAGCATTTCGAGGCTGGAGAGCGCAATGCAGAACATGCGCGCATCGTCAAATTGAATCAAGACAGATCAACCACCAAGACACCAAGAACACCAAGAATTCAATGCATAATTTTGGTTTCGCCTTCTTGGTGTCCTTGGTGTTTTGGTGGTTAACATTCTTTCCTTCATGAAGACCGCGATTATTCTTTCAATAGGTGACGAACTCGTCCTCGGCCAAACGGTCGACACGAACTCTGCGTGGCTGAGCCATCAACTGGCGGCGGTGGGGTGCGCGATCAAGGCGCACATGACGGTGCCGGACGATCAGCAGGCGATCGAAGACGCGATTCGCGAGTCTGCGCAGCGCTGCGATTTCCTGATCGTCACCGGCGGAATCGGCCCAACCGCCGACGATCTAACACGCCAAGCGCTCGCCGGCATGATGAACGCGCCGCTCGAACTCGATCAAAAGTGGCTCGATCACATGACTGCTTACTTCAAAGAGCGCGGCCGGGTGATGCCCAGAACCAACGAAATCCAGGCGATGATCCCGCGCGGCGCGGAATTGATCTGGAACCACAACGGCACCGCCGCGGGAATGCGCGCAAGAATCTCGATCGGCGAGGTCGCTTCAGCGACCGTGTCCGACGCGCCGCAATGCGAGATCTTCATCACCCCCGGCGTCCCCAAAGAAATGAAGATGATGTTCGAGCGCGACGTCCTGCCGCGCGTCAGAGAGAGGGGCGGCTCATCGGATTCTGTGATCCTCTCGCGCACGCTGCATACGTTCGCGCTGGGTGAAAGTGCGATCGCCGAGATGCTTGGCGACCTGATGAGGCGCGATCGCAATCCATCGGTTGGCACAACCGTTGCCAACGGGATCGTGTCGCTCCGACTGAACTCTCGTTTCGACTCACGCGATGAAGCACAACGACAACTCGATGAAACCGATGGCGCCTGTCGCGCCGCGCTAGGAGATCTGATCTTCGGCGCCGACGACGAATCGCTTCAACAAGCGGTCGGCCGCTTGCTTGCCTCTTCGCGGAAGAAGGTGACAACCGCCGAAAGTTGCACGGGCGGCCTGCTCGCGAAAATGATCACCGACGTTTCCGGCTCCAGCGATTATTTTCACACCGGTTTCGTCACCTACTCGAACAAAGCGAAGTACGAACGCCTGGGCGTGTCGATGGAAATCATCAACGTCTACGGCGCGGTGAGCGAACCAGTTGTAAGCCTGATGGCCAAGAACGCACGCCGGCTGACGAAGTCGCACTTCGCACTCGCGATCAGTGGCGTGGCCGGTCCGACCGGTGGCAGCGCGACGAAACCAGTCGGCACGGTTTGCATCGCGCTGGCGTTTGATGACGAGCAGCCGCCCATGGCGCGGACATTTCTTTTTCCCGGCGATCGCGAATGGGTCCGCGACAGGGCCGCCAAGATGGCGCTGACGATGCTGCGATATCATCTGGTGGGCAAGCCACTTCCGGTCTAATCGTCCGAATCTCACAAATCCCGCGTTGCGCGCAGGGTACGGGGCATCGGTCGGTACCCATCCCTGAGAGCGACGCTGCACAAGTGCGGCGGCTTCTCACCTGCAACCGGAGACCCACCATGTTCTCGTTCAATCGTCGTAGCGGCATCGGTTTGACTTTGGCGATCGCGATATCGTTGTTGTGCGTTCCGGGTTCGCGGGCGCAAACGCCGCCGGCCGACCCGTGCGCGCAGCTTCGACAGCTCGCCGCTGAGCTGAAAACGCTCGCCGATCAGGTCATTCAGGACGTCGAGGACCTGGCCAAGGCTGACGCGGAGGCGTCAAAAGCACCCGGCGCCGCGCCCGAAGACTGGACGAAAATCAAGAACGCGGTCGATGCGTACGATCACCTGAACACCGCCACGCGAGCGCTGAAGCAGTTCAATGAATCGGACGACGGCCGGCAGTTGGCGAAGCTCAGAACTGACAAGGCGGCGCTCGATCAGACGATCAAGGACGGCGACGCCGCGGAAAATGCCGCGCGGAACAAGGATGCCGCGAAAACCAAGGCGGTTGACGACCTGAAGACCGCCCGCGATGCACAGCAGTCCAAGGTCGAACTTCTGGATGTGCAGAATTCGCCGAAGTCCGTCGTCGACCCGGAGAAGGCGAAGCTTCTACAGCTCCAGGCGGATTATCGCGTCAAGTACATGGACCTGTACGACTCGACCACGCTGAAGGCGATGTCCGATCGAGAAGCCGCCAAGCCGCGGTTCAAAGAAATTGAGCCTGCGATCAAGGAGTTAGCGGGCAAGCAGAAGCTTCGCGACGACGCGATCGCCAAGGCGAACGCCGAGCTCAAACCGTACGGCGATCTGGGCGGCGAGGCGAAGGTGCGGGCGAAGTACAAAGAGCTCACCGACAAAGACGCCGCCGCCGGTGATCTCAGCGGCAAGGCTCACAAGGCGCGACTGAAGCTGAAGGAGGATCAAGCGAAGAAAGATGCCGCGCAGGAAGCGCACGATGCGTTGCAAACGCGGCTGCAAGAACAGGCCCAGACTGAATGTCAGCAAGCGCGCGATGATGCGTTCCTCTCGGGCGTCCAGCAGACGATCGACAAAAACCGCGACGACATGAAATTGACGGTGAACAGTCAGATCAAGTCCCGCGCGATTGCCGAGCGAAAGGCCAAGCCCGAGCTGTGGAATACGCCCGCGGCAAAGGCCGCATCGTTGGATCGCTGGATGAAAACACAGCGCGAAGAGTGCGTGCAAGGTTTCGAAGCCATCAAGCAGGCGGAAATTGCTCGGCTCAACCGGGTCAAGTCACAGTTCCTGCATTTGCCGTGCATGCCGGACGAGCAGCAACTCACGACCGAGATTGATGAACGCATTACGTTCGTCACAAACTTGAGATACGCGTCCGCCGGCGGAGTTGAAGACGGCTTGGGTCAGATGCCCGAGATCGACATCCCGGACGACGGTGCTGGTGGCGGTGAAGTGGTCGCGGAAGAAAAGACTTGGAAGTTCGACTGTCGTCCCGGCGGCTGGACATCGACCGGCATCATGCTGACGAAAGACAGCAGCATTGCGATCAAGGCCGAAGGAAAACTCACCCGCGGCAAGGACTGGTCGACCGGGCCGGGCGGATATTATCACCTGGGTTTTCAGGCGTGGACGTTCAAAGCGAAAGTCGGCAAGCGCCTGATCGACATCGGCGCCGGCGGAACGATCTGGGGTGAGGAAGGGGAGCTGCTGCTCGCGCCGACATACACGTACGACCCCGCGGCGGAAGAGGGAAAGACGGAGGGCAGCATCACCGCGACCGTGACGGGCAAGGGTCTGACCGTCGACGATGCGATCGCGTCCAAAGGCGGGAAACAACTTCCACCGCCGGACGGGAAATCGACAGGTGGCGGCGGCGATGGAAAGACTTCCGGCAATCCGGGCGCTGCCGCGCCGGGCGGAAACTTCCGCAACATCGGAGACAAAGAAGTGATAGTCGCCTGCCCGGTCACGATGCGCATTACCGATTCATCCGGCCGTCGTGACAGCGAGATCGAAGGTCTCACGATCGAATCGAAACCCGACGCGGACGGCGGGCAGATCTGGTACGCGTCGCTCCCCAAGGGCGAGTTCACCGCGCACTTCACCGGCACCGGCAAGGGCGCCGTACACGTGCGCACCAAGCAGCGCGGCAAGCCTGACATGACGTACCCGGCGTTCGAAGTCGACAAGGGTTCGACCGCTTCGCTGGTGCTGTCCGATTCACCCGAAGCGCCGCCGCTAAAAACCGGCAGCACGCGCGAACTCACGCCAACTGCCGGCACTGGTGGGACGACAACTTCGGGCGGCGATGCTGCAAGCGGTGGGATTGCCGGTCAAGTTTCCGCCGGCAAAAATCTTCAGCTGGCGCGATGGACCACTTTCCGTCGCATCACCGATTTCCCGCGCGGCGAGGGCGCGCAGATCGTCACCGTCGCCAAGATGTCCGCCGACGGTTCGCGGATTGTCTTTGGCACGGGCAAGGGCCTGTTCGTGATGAACACCGACGGCAGCGACGTTCGCGCGATCGCGCAAGGCACGCCGATCTCGCACGTCGATATCTCCGCCGACGGTCGCAAGGTCGCCTGGTTCCAGCGCGGCGAGAAATCGACTCTGTTCACCGCCAATTCCGACGGGTCGGACATCACGCCCATGCCGATGAACGGCGCATCCATGCTCAACGCGATGCGCCTCACCGCGGATGGCTCAAGGCTGTTCGTCATCAGCTTCGAGAAGGCCGGTATCTACATGATGCCGTCCGACGGCTCAGACCTGAAGCGAATCGTCGACACGGCCAGCGTGTGCAAGCTGCTGAAGACGGATGAGAACAGCAACCATTGGCGGAACTCAATGGAGATTTCCGACGATGGCTCGCGCATCGTCTTCCACCTGCTCTGGACCGTGTTCGGCATCAACAGCGACGGCTCCGATCTGCACATCATCGCGAACCGCAAGACTTATGGCATCAACGGTTTCGCGCTCAGCGGTGATGGTCAGACCGTGGCCGTGCATGAATCGAGCGATGCGGAGAAGAGCGGGACGTATTTCCACGGCTTCGACGGTCGCGAAGTCTCGCGCTTCAAGACGAACGCGGAAGATGTCTGGAGCATGCATCTCGCATCCGACGGCGGACGCGTGTTCACGAGCCCCGGCGTGCGCGTGTTCAGCGCCGACGGCAAGACATTCCACGACCCGTGCGACACCGGACCGAACCTCTGGGCCAACCCGATGCTCATCGGCGTGTCGCGCGACGGCACGCGCGCTTGCCTGCGGATCGACGGCCCCGAGTCGACCGATCAGGGCCGGCCACATCAGTTCGTGATGGTTGAATTCAACCCGGCGCGCACGGTTGCCGGTGTGCCAACCCTGATCGGTGCGAGCGCGTCGCCGAAGTTCTTCCTGGCGGATGGATCGTCGAACGTCATGGCGACGATCAAGTCGAACGTCGAAGAGCCGCGCAGCGTCGGCGCAGTTCTTGTGATCAACGGTGCGCGGCCGCGGAACATCGCGAACATGTCGTTTGCCATGAACGACACCGCCGCGGATGGCGACGCCGCGAAGGAAGACGGCACGTACACCTCGTCAAGCGTGAACGGCCGAACGTACGACGGCAAGCCGTTGCCGGCGGGGCCGATCATGTTGCGGGTTCATGTGCTGGATAAGGATTGGAACCTCACGGTGGCCGACTTCGAGGGGTTGGAAGTTCGCACGCCCTGAGCGTTTTTCACGCCTATCCAGAAAAACGGGCCGCTGCCGATTCGGCAGCGGCCTGCTTGTTTAGTTAGCGTTTGGCAGATTCCGAACCAAACCCGCTCGATCCATCGTCAACCTTAATCGTTTGTCAAATATGAGGTTACGCGATAACTTCGCTCGCTCAATCTACGGCATGACCGTTGTTATCATCGCTTCGGGCACATCGCGCGGTGATTTGGATGTATATGCCGCATGCAGTCGCACAAAGTCATCGGTTTACGGTTCTCCTGGCCAACGAGCAGGAGGGCTGGCATCAGACCGTTCGTCAGCTTCTTCAGCCGCAAGGCGTGGAGACCGTCTCCGCGCGCAGCGGCCGCGAGGCGCTGAGCCTGATGGAGTCGCGCCCGATTCACTGCGCCGTGCTCGATGCCCACATGCCGCAACTGGGCGGCTTGCAGGTCATCAAGCTGATGCGCGAACTGCAATCGCGCCGCGATCCGAGTCAAGCGATTCCGCCTTCAATCCTGCTGGCGAATCAGTTGACCAGTCATCTGCTGCACGAAGCACTCGGCATGCATGTGTTCTCGGTGTTGAGCAAGCCGGTGGATTTTAACGTGCTGCTCGACACGCTGGCGCGCGTGCTGAAACGACATTACGAAAACAAGTGGCCGTGCGAAAACGCGAACGGTGAGACCGTCAGCGCGAACGGAAACGGCAACGGCCACGCGAATGGAAATGGACATCGTCAGGCGTCGTGATCGGCGTTGTGTTATTTGGCGAATGTCGATTGGAATCAGTTCGACGTAGCACGGGTTTGCAACCCGTGCCTTAATTTGTTGGTGGGTCGGAAACAATTATTCCGTGTGTCCGGATTTTGACGGAGCGAGTGTTCACCTCTGCCCGGCTCACACGAACGATCAACATCACAAACCTATTCGAAGGAGCATCACATCATGGCCAAGCTTCGTCCCCTCGGCGACAAGATCCTCGTGAAGCGGCTGGAAGCCGAGAGCAAGACCAAAAGCGGCATCGTCCTGCCCGACAGCGCCAAGGAAAAGCCCAAGCGCGGAACAATCCTGTCGCTAGGCGACGGCAAGCGTCTGGAAAACGGCGAACGCGCCCCCTGGAACGTCAAGAAAGGCGACCAAGTCATCTTCGCCAGTTACGCCGGCACGGAAATCAAGCTGGATGGCGAAGAGCTGATGATCATGAGCGAGGAAGATATTCTCGCGGTCGTCGAGTAACCGCGCGAGTCGACCCGTGATTACGTGATTACGTAATTACGTGAGAAGACTCGGCATTTTCACGTAATCACGTAATCACTCAGTTTCAAACAGCAGACAATCTCGGAGACAAAAAATCATGGCTGCCAAACGTATCGCATTTGACCAGGAAGCCCGCGAAGCGATTCGCCGGGGTGTATCGAAGCTTGCCCGCGCTGTGAAAGTCACGCTCGGGCCTTCCGGTCGCAACGTCGTGCTCGAGAAATCCTTCGGCTCGCCCACCGTCACCAAGGACGGCGTGACCGTGGCCAAGGAGATCGAGCTGGAAGACTCTTACGAAAACATGGGCGCGCAGATGGTCAAGGAAGTCGCTTCCAAGACCAGC
>JACMJD010000217.1 GCA_014380825.1 Phycisphaerae bacterium
CGACCTCGCCCAGCGCCGCCTGGATTTCGCCAACGAACTGCTCTTGCAAGGCCGATCTACCGACAGCCGCGATGTCACCGATGCGCAGAGCTCCCTGCTGAGCGCGCAAGATGCGTACGAACAGGCCCGCGCGGACCTGCAAATTCAGATCCTGCAATTCATGCGGGATACGGGAACGCTCAGAGTTGATCCGGAAGCGGGGACGC
The DNA here is from genome assembly GCA_014380825.1 of Phycisphaerae bacterium. Next base: position 207 of record JACMJD010000217.1, read on the forward strand.
TGGGGTTGGTGTTCGATCGCGCGAATCCGTCGGCGGTCAATACCGGAACGATGCCGCGCTAGTCCGCGAATGCTCGATCGTCCAGATCATGCTTATGCGGCTCTTCAATCTCGCGACCGCAATGTCGTTGCTGCTTCTGGCGGGAACGATCGTGAGGTGGGTGCGCAGCCGTGACCGCCTCGAGATCGACGATTGCATCGGCTATCGAACCGCGATGTCGCCGGGCCAACTGTGGCGGGAGTTTCGGCTTTGGTCTCACGACCGCACGCTCGGCGGCGACTGGTTGCAACTGGGGCCAAGTCAGAACACGTCGAAGCCGGCAGCATTTTTCTCACAGATCAACAGCAGCTTTCTCCGTCAGGCGCCGTCGGTCGAGATCTATCGTTACATGCTCCTTCCGATGGGCGGAGGTTCTCGCATCGGTGTGTCAGCCGGCGGGCGTTGGTTCGCGGTGCGGTATTCAACGCTGATGGTGGTCTTCGGATTGATACCGCTGTGCAAGTTGATTTCGACATTGCGGTCACGCCGATTCGGAAGCGGGATGTGCGCGCGGTGCGGGTATGACTTGCGCGCGACGCCCGATCGGTGCCCGGAATGCGGAGCGGTGGCGTCGGACGTGATCGATCGCGAAGCGCAACGCGCAAAAATGGGAAAATAACTTTTTTAGCTGCGATTCTGACCGATGGTGAGGGATTCTGAAATTGCGCTGCGCCAGGCAAGCGCGCGGCGCGCAACAGGGTCAGTGTATTGGGGTGCGTGTTGTTTTTTGAGCGCGAGATCGTCAGACCTGGAGCTGGCCTAACAGCGACAAGGAATTGGTGAAATTGTTTATGCGAACCCAAAAGCGATTGTCCGTCGATCCTTCGCAACCATTGATCGCGTAACGACTTAACTCGATCGCGTTAGTCGCGACCTGCGGAAATGTACTATCAATTTGAGCAAAACGAACCCAAACGATTCGGATCAGGAAACTTTTCGGCGTGTCCGGGTTCCTATTGAGCGGCGGTAGAATTTCGGGGCGGGCGGCGTCTGCCTGAGATAGTCGGGGCGACTCATGGATGCAATCTCCTATCAATCGCGCACGCTCCGCATCAGTCGGCCAATGACTTGGACGATCGCGGCGCTCGTCGCGATTGCCGCCACGGCGCTGGTTTGGTGGGTGGGGCAGCACGTCAATGTGATTGCCGATCCGCTGACCGTTCCGGACGGCTCGTTCATGCGGGTGGTGCGAAGCAATCTGGACGTCGTCGTTCGCAAGGACGGCGAGCTTCAATCGGTTAAATACATCGACTTGATCAGCGGCGTGGAAGGGATGAACACGATCCGCTCAGTCGTGCCAGAAGGCACGTTTGTCAAGAAGGGCGATGTCGTCGCCGAAATTGATTCGTCCGAGATCAAGCGCAAGGTGCAGGCGGCGCTGCTCGATGTGAAGAAGGCGGAGAACGATTTCACCGCGGCCAAGCAGCAGCGGAATATCCAGGAGAGCAAAAACACCGCCGACCTCGAGGCGGCCAACGTCGAGCTTCGTCTGGCGAAGATCGATCTGAAGTCCTACAACGAAGGCGAATATCCGCAGAAGCTGGCCGAGGCGCAGCGCACGCTGGAGATGGCCAAGATCACGCTGCGAAAGCAGGAACAGAACCTCGCCCAGACGCGCAACTTGCTGGATCGCGGCTACGTCACCAGCACCGACATGGAAAAAGCCCAGCTCGATCGCGTGACGGCCCAGAACGATTTCGAAAAGAAAACGACCGAGCTGCGCGTGCTGACCGATTACACGCACGAAAAGGAAGAGGCCGACAAGCAGAACAAAGTCGCGCA
>JACMJD010000218.1 GCA_014380825.1 Phycisphaerae bacterium
GCCGTCGATGCGGTCGAACCCGACGCGAATGAGCTGCGTGATCGTCTCGCGTAAATCTTCTTTGTCGGCGACCACCAGCACGATCGGCTGATCGTCGGGGAGTACCCATCCCGCCCAGTTCGCGAGCTGCGGACCAATCGGGATGCTGATCGAGTTGGGAATGTGAGCGGAAGCGAATGCTTCCTTCGAGCGCGCGTCGAGGATGATCGGCCCGTGCTCGTCCGCACTCTGGCTCCTCTCCCGGTACGCCGGGAGAGGCTGGGTGAGGGCCGGACTCGACGTCTGCTGCGCCGAAGAACCTTCGCTGCGCGAATGCCCCTCACCCCTCGAGGGGGTAATGCGGGAAGCGAGCTCGCGCGCGGAAATGGGTCGGTCCCCCGGCAACTCCGCGCCCAGAATCGGCGGACCCTCCTTGTTGATCCGCTTCATCCGCGTGAAGTACGGCGGCGCGAGCGGCATGCCTTTGAGCAGGGTCTGCGCCCATTCCGCTTCCGGCTTGGCGCGCATCGAGAGATTGAACTTTCGCTCGAATCCAAGCGAGCTGGATCGGCGTGAGCCGATCGCTTTGCCGCACAGCGAGCCGGCGCCGTGAGATGGGAAAATCTCAGTGAAGTCCGGCAGCGGCGCGAGTCGCGTGAAGACGCTTTCGTAAAGCTGGTGTGCCAGCTCGGCGCGTTCTTTGTCGCCGAGGAGATCAGGCCGACCGACGTCGCCGACGAAGACGAAATCGCCGGTGAACAGCAGCCAGGGCGTGTCGCTGCTGCGCGAATCATCGAACAGCGCCCAGCTCACATGTTCCGGCGTGTGCCCGGGCGTGTGCATGGCGCGAAGGCGGACCTTGTCGCCCAGCTTGATTTCGTCGCCATCTTTTACGATGTGATCGGCGTACGTCGGGGTCCAGTCCGCGCCGCCCATGCCGGAGCTGTGGATCATGGGCTCACCGTTGAGTCGAGCCATCAACTCGCGCGCACCGCTGACGAAGTCGGCGTGTACGTGCGTTTCGAGAATATCGGTGATTTCCAACCCCTCGGCCGATGCGATGCGAATGTATTCGTCCACGTCGCGCGTCGGATCAATTACCGCGACGCGCTTGGTTTTCTCGTCGCCGACAAGATATGACGCGATCGCCAGACCGGGGACGAATCGTTGATGGAAGAACATTGCCCGTTTGCTCCCTCGAAATTCCGCTGCCGCGCGATCAAGTCGACGTGACGAAGCCTGTCATCCAGAGCGGTACTCCGCGAAGGATCTTGCCTGACGCGTCGGACCAGTTGCTTCGCGGTGTACCGCTCTCCATGACAGGTCTCTTTCCGCTGACACGATTGTACCGAATTTACATCGTCCGCGAATCACCGTCCCGGCACGAGGAACAGCTCGACCGTCGTCCCGCGGGCCGCGATCAGCGTGCTGCCTTCGGGCGTGAAGCACATCGACGTGACATCCAGCGACGGATCGGCCTGGTTCTGGTAGCGCATTTCCCACTCGCGCGTCTCAAACAGTGCGACCGTCGAATCGATCGCGCCGGTGGCCACCCACCGCGTGTTGGGTGAAATCGCGACGCTGCGGGCCTGGTAACGCGGCGCGCGAAGCGTGGCGACCTGCTTGCCGGATTTGGTTTCCCAGACCAGCCAATCGCCCGATGCGGCCGCGATCAATCGTCCGCCTGCGGAGTAGAACGGACAGAGCAGCGGACGACCCGATTCGCCGATGCGAGATTTCTCTTTCGCCGACTCGTCGGCGTTCGCCGGTTGCGTTGTTGGATTCGGCGACAACTCCCACAGCTCGATCCGGTTGCGTTGCTTTCCGCCCTTGTCGGCCGGCACGTCGGTGAGGGATTCGCCGCCGCTGATGGCGATGATGCGGCTATCCGGCGCGAACGAGAAATCGGTGACGAATTCCAGATCCACCGCGATCGCGCCGGTTCGTTTGCCGGATTGCGGATCGAGAATCTGAACATGCTCGCGATCGTCATCGCTTTCGGGAATCATTCCGCGCGTGCAAACCAGGACCGAACCATCCGGAGAAAACCGGGCGGCCGTGAGGGCGGTGATCTGCATCTCGCGGACCATTTCGCCGGAGTCCGTTTCCCACAGTCGTAAGTGCCCGTCGGAATACGCGGTGGCCAATCGGTTGCCATCCCTTGAGAACGAAAGCGTGATGACCGACGCATCGGCGGGGCCGGTCAGTTGGCGGATCTCTTTCCCGCGAATGCGGTCCCACAAAATCACAAGGCCGCTCGCATCGCCCGATGCGATCGTGCGACCGTCGCCGGCACAGGTCACGGATTTGATCGTGAAGGTATGGCCCTTCAACTGAGATCGCAGCTTCAGCTCCAACACCGGCTTCGTCGCCGGCGCGGCGGGTTGCGCGATCACCCGGATCGCCAGGCAAAAAAGAACCGCACAGATGCAACAGGACTTGATCATGGCCTACTTCCGCCGCAGCTCGGCGCGCTGCACTCGCTTAACGAGATTCGTGGTTACGATCGGCACCTGATTCTCGCCGCCGCTCGTCAGGGGTCGCATCGGATCTGTGGTGATCAGCTCTACCGTCAGGACGTCGCCGCTGATCCGGTAGCTTGCAGTGATAGAGACTGTGCCAACGAGAAACTGACTGTACAGCGCGCCATCAATGAGCGCGGCGTCGATCAGAATCGACGATTTTTCATCGATCACGTATTTGCCGTTGGCGGCATCGACGACCAGCAATTCGTATGGCCGAACCTGACGGTTCCCTCCGGAGATATAGACGATTTCCCACGTGAATCGCTTGGGGTCGTCGGTCGGGGCGATGCCCAATTCCATCTCGAACGAAGTTTCCCTGCCGGCAGTCGAAGCGATCGTCGCCGGGCCGGTCCAGCGGCCAGTCCAGCTTTGGGGAAAAGCGGGCTGCGTTGCCGGGCCGGATGTCGGTTGGGTTGTCGTGGCCGCAACCATCAAGATGAGTTGGATCAGGCTGAGCATAGAATCACCCATGAAAGTCAGATAAATTGCACCCGCAAATCATTGCAGAAGCAACGGTTGGCGAAAGGCAATAAATGGCCTGTGGCGGCGTTGAAAGGTTGACGGTCGGATGGATGTGAAGCGTGAGACTTTGACCACAACGACTGCGGGGACCACCACCCGACGCGCCATCGACGCGTGGGAGCCAACCGACGCCGCCCTGGTCGCCAAGCTTCGCGCCGGCGACACCGCTGCGGGCGATGAGCTGGTTCGCCGATATGTCGAGCCGCTGGTTCGATATCTGCGTCGGCTGGCGGGCAGCGATCACGTCGCCGAAGAGCTGCATCAGCAGACCTGGCTGAGCGTGCTGGAGCATCTGGAAAAGTTCGACCCGTCCACAAGCAGCGGCGGGTTCAAGGCGTGGCTCTTTCGCATCGCAACGAACAAGGCCAACGATGTCTGGCGCTCCCGTGGCCGCGACAAGCTCGCGAAGGAGGGCCTGAAGCTGGTCACCGAGACCGAAGGCCCCGATGCGGCCCATCGAATGACCGGCTCGGAAGACCAGCGAAAGCTGTTGGCCGCGATCGAACAGTTGCCGGAGAATCAGCGGCAGGTGTTGTTGCTGCGGTATTACAGCGAGCTGAAGTTTGTCGAAATCGCCGAAATGCTGGGATGTCCGCTGAATACTGCACTCGGGCGAATGCATAAGGCGATGTTGAAGCTGAAGCAGTTGATGGAAGACGAGAGGGTAGAGGGTAGAAGGTAGAGGTTAGAGGTTAGGTAAATGCAGGACGCTTTTTCTTCCTAACCTCTACCCTCTAACCTCTACCCTCTAATTTTTTATGAACTTCGACGACCTAAATCGCGAATCAATCCTGTTGCTCTACCAATCGGGTGAGCTTCCGGAGGAAAAGCGCACGCAGGTCGAGCATATGCTCGAGCACGATGCGGCGTTACGGGACGAGTTGGAGGCGCTGGAGGCCGCGCATGGGGCGACCATCACCGCCTTCAGTGCGGCGGACGCGGCGCAGCCGATGCCGGCTTCGGAGCGGGCGGCCGCAACGCGCAACACACTTCGCGAAATTCGACAGTGGCAAATCGATCGTGCGAACCGCCCGGCTGCGCCGCCTGAGCGACGCGGCTGGCGGCTGGATTGGCGCGCTTATACGCTCGCCAGCGCCGCCGCGGCAGTGATGGCGGTGGGGCTTTTCGTGCTGTTTGGAAATTCGGATGGCGGCCTCGACGGGATCGAAAACATGGGAAGGGTGCAGGTTGCCGGCGAAACGGATGACGACTCCGAGCAGATGGCGCTGGCGTTCGAGAAGACTCTGCTTCCGACAACCGTGCGCAACCCCGACATCGATCAGGCGGAGCAGGCAATGGCCGCGCTTCGCGATCTGACTGATCTGAGCCGGTCCGGTAATCTTGAATCGGAGCTTCAATGACAGAGACAGGGACATCAAAGACAGGGACATCAAACCGCAAGCGTCGCGTTGGGGCGTTGGTGACGCTGGCGATCTGCACCGCGTGCATCCTGACGCTCGGCCCGGCGTCGATCGTGTCCAGTGCGCCGCAGGAAGCGTCATCGACGACGAAGACTAGCGGCAGCCCGCGCTTCGGGCCGCGTGAACGAGCGGACCGTGGCAGGGGCGCTCCACACCCACAGCAGTCGCAGCCGCCCACCACGCAGGAGCGCGAAGAGGTCATCGAGTTCTTCCGCACCAACATGAAGAACCGCATGAGCGTGTTCGATCGACTGCCAGACGGTCAGCCGGCCAAGAATCGCATGCTGCAAATGATGACCGAGCGCTATCGCCGGCTTCAGCGAACCAAGGCGCAAGACCCGACGGTGTATGAATTGATGGTCTCGCAGATGGTGCTTCAGGACGAAGCGCTCAGCCTGCTACAGGACCAACGCAATTCTCAGAATGACGCGACGAAGCGGGAAGCGTTGGAGCAGGAATTGCGTGATAAAGTGAAGCAGTTGATCAACGACACGCTTCAGGAGCGGCGGAAACGCGTCGAGCACCTGGAACAGATGCTCAAAGATCAGAAGAGCCGTCTCGAGCTGGATGAAGCGCATCCCGATGCGCTGGTCAGCCAGCATCTCAAGCAGCTCAAGACCGACATCGACGAGATGCGCAAGATCTGGCCAGGCCGACGCGCAGGCGGGATGGGGATGGGTGAGCGGCGCCCGTCACCGCCCACGACCGATCTAACGACCGAACAAGGTCGTTAGCGTCGACTTGATTCATTCAACGGACAGGGCCGTCTTCGTGGTGAAGACGGCCCCGATCATTTGATTTCAAACCGCTCTCTCGGGTGCTTTTCGACTGGCCGTTGAGTGCCACGGCAGCGCCGTTCAACACCCCAAACTTCTTCCGACGGCAAATCTAGTACACGACGGCCATCGAGTCTTCGATCGACTCGATCACTTGCCGCACATGGAACGGCTTGCGGAGGAAGCCATCGAAGCCCTGCGCGAGCAGGCCCTTGGATTCTTCGTCCGTCATCTTGCCGCTCATCGCGACGACCTTCGTGAGCTGAAGGTCCGGATTCGCCTTCACCTGCTTGGCGACCTCGCGGCCGTCGATGTCTTTCAGGTGCATGTCGATCAGGATGACATGTGGCCGGAACTTGTCCGCCGTGATCCCCGCGGCGAAGCCACCCTTGGCGACTTCGACTTCATACTTGGCTTCGTCCTCGA
>JACMJD010000219.1 GCA_014380825.1 Phycisphaerae bacterium
CAGCGCACCAAGTAGTAGGGAGGCGGTGTTTGAAAGGTTGAAGGAGGAATGATGAATACGAAAGCGGAGATCACTTTTTCAGTGCGTGCCAATTCGCGTGAACTTGGGCGGTTCCCGAGAATTCCCGAAAATGCCCGATCGGCCGAAATCGTCTCAGCGGCAAATGCTGGCCGGGCCGGGGGATGTCGATTCGGTGCGTGCGGATCGTCGGGAACGAGGATGACCTCGAACGGTCTTCGTACCGGGGCGGAAGGTGATGACAGGGGCGCGGCGACAAAAAACAGCCTGCATGTCGCGAATGCGTCGCCGAAGATAATATCAACGAAATCCTGACATTCGACGAGGCTATCTGTCGCATAGAGGAACAAGCGCCGGAGGCCGCGTAGTTGGTGCATCTGCGTCGTTGCCCCATCTTGCGTGTGCTGAAGACTGCGGAGCAGAGCTTCAATCGGATGAAACACGGTCGTAACAATTGGTGAGCATGGATTCCACGTCATCCAATCTAGTCATGTTGCTGTTCGATGAGGCGGCGGAGCTGGACCAACCCTCGCGCGCTGAATTCCTCCAACGGCGGTGCAGCGACGCTGCAATTCGGCGAGAGATCGAATCGCTGCTGATTGCCTACGACGATGCCGGCGGGTTTCTCGGCGAGCGAACCGCTGGCAACGATGCGCCGAATGACGTTGAGCCTCACCACACCGGCAGCCACATCGGACATTACGAACTGCTTGATCTTCTCGGCGAGGGCGGGTTCGCGCGCGTGTTTCGGGCGCGCCAGGTGCAGCCGGTTCGACGCGACGTCGCGATCAAGATCATCAAGCTCGGCATGGACACCCGGGCGGTTATCGCACGCTTCCAACTGGAACGACAGGCACTGGCGATGATGGATCACCCCGGCATCGCCGCGGTGTTCGATGCGGGCGCCACCGATATCGGCCGGCCATATTTCGTCATGGAACTCGTGCGTGGCGCGCGCATCACGAACTTCGCGCGTCAGGCAAATCTCGGCGTCCGCGCTCGCGTGCGACTGTTTATTGACGTCTGCCACGCGGTCCATCACGCGCACCAAAAGGGAATCCTTCATCGCGATCTGAAGCCGTCCAATATTCTTGTGACGACTGTCGACGGACAACCGCAGCCAAAGATCATTGACTTCGGGATCGCCAAGGCCACGCAGGATGGCATCACCGACGCGACGTTCGTCACCGCCGAGCGCCAGATGATGGGCACGCCGCGATACATGAGCCCGGAGCAGGCGATGTCGGGCGGCTCGGATGTCGATACGCGCAGCGATATCTACTCGCTGGGAACAGTTCTGTACGAGTTGCTGACCGACGCCCCGCCGCTTCAACACGCGCTGAACGGTCCATCGAGCGCGCTGGCGGAGCTTCAGCGATTGACGGCCGAGCAACCGATTCCAGCGCCCAGCACTTGCGTTGACGGCGCGAGTCGGCGCGAGCTTCGCGGCGAGCTGGACTGGATCGTCCTGAAATGCCTGAACCACGATCGCGCCTTCAGATACGAATCCGCCGCGGCGCTCGCGGCAGATCTGGGGGCGCATCTGGATCACCGCCCCATTATCGCAGCGCCGCCCACAACGCGGTACCGCGTTCGAAAGTTCGTGCAGCGCAACGCGTTCGCGGTCGCCGCCGCCGCGATCGTGGCGATCGTGATGCTCGCCGGTACCATCGTCAGCACGATTCAGGCTGTTCGAGCGACGCGCGCCGAGCGACTCGCGCAAAAACGCCTCGAAGACACCATTGAGGCGAACGAGAGCCTCTGGGTGGTCAACAAATTTCTGACGAAAGATGTGATCGGCTCGGCAGATCCGAAGATCGCGCAGGGCCGCGAGCTGACGGTGCGCGAAGCGCTGGACAACGCTTCGCGTTCGCTCGCAAGCCAATTTGCTGATCGTCCGCTCGTCGATGCCGCCGTGCATTCAAGCGTCGGCTCGGCCTACGCCGGGTTGGGAAAGTTCGAGCTGGGTTTGTCGCACACGACAAAAGCATTGGAAACGCGCAAGCGAATTCTTGGCGGCGACCATCCTTCGACGATCGCAACGCTCAACGATTATACGGCGGGCCTCGTGAATCTCGGTCGGTTCGCCGAAGCGGAAGCGCTCGCGCGCGAAGTCATCGGAACATCGGAGCGCACGCAGGGCGCAGACCACGTTGAAACGATTCGGGCGCAGCAACAACTCGGCACCGCGCTGGTTACTTTGGGCCGATGGGCTGAGGCCGAGGGACCATCGCGCGACGCGTGGCAGCGCTCACGCCGGAGACTTGGGGACGGCGACGCCAACACCATCATCGCGCTGATGGGCTACGTGACCGTCTTGAACAAAACAGGTCGCGCCGCCGAGGCCGAACCGCTGCTGCGCGGTGCGCTGGCGCGCTCGCGCGCGCTCGAAGGCGAGAATTCTCCAACATCAATCACGTTGCTGAATAACTATGCGTTAACCCTGGCCACGCTCGGTCGCGACACCGACGCGCTGCCTCTGTACAAGCAGGCGATGGAAGTCAGCCGGCGCGTGCGCGGCGACGATCACACCGAAACCATCGCGAGCCAGAACAACTACGCCCTGGTGTTACAGCGGCTCGGTCGTGCTGACGAAGCGGAGCCCCTATTCAAGGACGCGCTGGATCGGCGGCGGCGCACGCTTGGCGACGATCACCCGCAAACCATTCTGTCGATGAATAATTGCGGCACCGTCCTGACCGCCCTTAAGCGATTTGCTGACGCGGAGCCGTACTGCCGGGAAACGTTGGAGCGCACACGCCGCGTTCAGGGCGAAACACACCCGAGCACGATCACTGCGATGATGAACTACGCAAGAATTGTGAGAGAGCTCGGCCGCGCGGGCGAAGGGGAAGCGCTCTATCTGGAAGCGTATCAAAGCAGTCGCTCGCTTGGTGAAGACAACCCGCTTGCCATGCAGGCGAAGAACAATTACGCGTCAGCGATATGGAAGAATGGCCGTCCCGCCGAAGCCGAAGTGCTCTACCGCGACGTCTTGCAGCGACGCCGACGCATCCATGGCAACGTTCACGGACAAACGCTGCGCACGCTGAACGATCTGGCCGAGGTGATCGAAGCGCAGGGCCGTGGCGATGAAGCGGAACCTTTGTTCGCCGAGCTATATGAGAACGCGGCGAAGGCGCAGATCGCGCCCACCATGGCCACGGAGTTCATGTCATTTCACGGCCTGTGCCTGACACGCTTAGGTCGATATCAAGCAGCGGAATCTCCACTCGTCGAGACATTGCGACGTCTGCACGAAGTAAAGAAGTCAACGCATCCGCGAACGATAGAAGTGATGCAAGCATTGGCGACGGTCTATGACAACACGGCGCGCGGCGACAACGCCGCGCGGATGCGAGAGGAAATAAGAGGGCTTCCAGCCGATCGACCGAGCACCAATCCATCGCCAGCCAAAGCAACGCGTTGATGCAGGATTTTCCCCGAACGCTAGCGCCTCCATCCGAAGGATACGAATGATTCAGAGGTAGCCCGTAACCACAGGGTCTACCGATCGACGAGGGCATGCACGTGGTCGATCGCGGTGGTACTGACCAATGCGTTCGCGCGCGTGGCCGGTACGGTGCGCGGCAGCGCCACCGGTGACGCGGGCCGTTTGATCACCAGCGGCGAGCCTGCGCTGAGTCCGCCGATACCGCTCAGGCACACGCCATCTTCCATTCCCACGCCTTGGATCGAGGAGTTGCGCGGGCGAAAGTTGATCTGGGTCGGGCCGGGTCCACTCGATCCAGTGCTGAACAACTGAGTGACTGAAAACGTCAGATCAGCGATGTGTTGCGTCCGCCCTCGGGCGACGGGCGTGCCGCGTCAGTTTGTACGGTGCACAAAAACGGTCTTCGCGTAGGCGAGCAGGCAGGGGCGCAGCGGGGCTGGGTAGGTGCTAAGCAGTGGCGGGCAATCTCATGGCGAAGACTTGATCGTCGTCGGCAGTGTTGTTGCGTGCAGGGCGTCGAGCTTCGTCTGCCACTCCGTCGCGCGTACACCGTGACCCCTGCCCGGTTGGGATTTGTCCCACGACTCATAGAGTACGGCCAGCGCCTTGAGGTTTGGCTTGAGTGCTCTGGTGAAGACGCCCGGCGACTTCTCGATCGCCGACTGCGCGGTGAGCAACTCGCTTTCGGCGTCGGGGAAGCGATGCAGCCCAGTCAGCGCCTCGCCCAGGCGAACGCGGATGTTGACGATACCCGCGTACTCCTTGCCGCGCGAGCGCTCGTACGCGGCGATCGCTTCGCGATAGAGCGGCTCGGCTTCGGCGAACTTGTATTGCCGGCCGAGCACCGACGCGAGGTTCACCATTGTGCGCACTGTATCCTCGTGATCGTCGCCCAGCGTCGCACGGTATTTCACCAGCGCGTCTCGGATGAGCGCTTCGGCTTCGGGATACTTCTTCTGTGTCTGAAGCATCATCGCGTAGGTGGCCTGCTCGACGAGCGTGTTGGGATGCGTCGGACCGGAGATGCGGCGTCGCGCGTCGAGGACGCGGCGAAACAACGCCTCGGCCTCGTCGAACTTGCGCTGCTCCGCGAGCGCGTCGGCGAGGTCGGCCAGTTTGATCAGCGTTTCGGGATGATCGGCCCCGAACACGCGCGTGGATTTGTCCGATGCATCGCGCAGCACCTGCTCCGCCTGGCCAAATTCTCCGCGCTGAACCAGCAGCCGGCCGTACAAACCCTGCGCCGCCAGCGTCTGCGGGTGAAGCTCGCC
>JACMJD010000220.1 GCA_014380825.1 Phycisphaerae bacterium
GCTCCGACGATCGGTCCGCCGCCATGCCCCCCTCCGATGGCTCCCCACGCCCCATTCATCAATCGCGCGCGGGCGTTCGACATCGTGTTCACAAGCAACGAGCCCAAGGCGACCGAGACTGGCCAGATCATCGCTGCGGAGTCTGATCGGGCGATGAAAGTAGTCGACGATTTGCACGAGCACGACCGCAGCAACGTGCCGGTCATGCCGACCCGGGAATTCATCTCGTCGGTCGCGCAGTTCTTCCGCGAGCACGATCGATTGGTGCTCGGCCGAGAAACGGCCCGTGATGCGAAGGCGCGGATCGCGCGGGCGATCGAGAAGTTGATTCGGGAGAGTGACGGCAAGAACATCGCCATCGTCACGCATGGCACGGTATTGTCACTGTTCGCGGCGGATGTTTTAAGTGAAGATCCGTTTCAATTGTGGCGACGGATGGGATTGCCGTCGTACATCGCGATGGATTGGAAGAAGCGCGAAGTGATTCGCATCGTTGATCGTATTTGAAGTATCACGGGCGTCTCGCCCGTGCACACGGGCGAGACGCCCGTGATACATTCAGATCCACTTCTTCTTCCAGAACAGCCAAAGCAAGAATGTCACCGCGAACGCCATGAATGCCACCGCGCCCCAGAATCCCCGCGGACTGTGCAGGCCGGGGATCGCATCGAAATTCATCCCGAAGAATCCCGTGATCACCGTCAGGGGTAGGCCGATCACGCTGAAGATCGTCAGCGTCTTCATGATCTGGTTGAGGTGATTGCTGATGCTCGACAGGTAGATGTCGCGCGCGCCGAGCACTAAGTCGCGATACAGCTCGACCATTTCCACCACGCGGATCAGGTGATCCTGCACGTCCCGGAAATAGAGGCGCGCCGACTCGCGGATGAACGGCACTTCGCCGCGCGCAAGCTGTGCGACCACTTCGCGCTGCGGGCCCACGGTGCGGCGCAGGTCCAGCAGCTCGCGCTTCTTCGCGGCGATGCGCTGAAGGATCTCTGGCTTGGGCCGATCCAATGCCTCTTCTTCGAGCTCATCCAGCGCTAACTCCAGATAATCGAGGATCGGCTGATAGTGATCGGTGATGCGATCCAGGATCTGGTACAGCAGCATGTCCAGGCCTTGCTTGAGTAACAACTGCGGATCGGCCTCGCCGCGGGCGATCACTTCGTTGATGCTGACGAACTCCTCATCGTGATGCGTCACCAGAAACCGCTCGGCGAAGAACATGTCGATCTCTTTGGTGCGCAGCTTCTCACGAAACGTCTTCAGATCCGGCCCGTGGAACACCATGTAGTAATAGCTGTATGGACAGTTTGTATCGCGATGCGAATAGTCTTCGATCTTTGGGCGCTGTGCGTACTTTAGGCTGTCTTCGATGGCCAGCGGATGGAAGTGAAACACGTCGTTCAGCAGCTTCACTTCCTCGTCGTTCGGGTTCTGCATATCGAGCCAGAACATGGCCTCTTCGTCCTCCAGCGCGCGGGCGATGGTTTGGGCGTCGGTATCGCGCGAAATTTTCCCATCGCCCCATCGGATGAATGCTTTGAGCATAGCGGTTAGATTATGGCGGAACGGAACCCGAATTGCCCGAACTGCTCATGAGCGAATTGCTGCCAACTACATCGGCACCGACTCCCGACGCCTCCGCGCCGCCGACTCCCGCGCCTCCCGCGCCGCCGTCGCGATTGCAACTTCCGCACACGGCCAACTGCATGGTGTGCGGTCGCGATAACAAGCACGGTTTGCATTTGGATTTGTTCGTCATGCCAGACAAGGGTCTGGTCGTCGCGGATTTCGTGGCGACGCCGAGCCACGTTGGGTTTGAAGGCCTCGTGCATGGCGGGATTCTGTCGACTGTCATGGACGAAGCGATGACCTGGGCGGCCACCTGGAACATCAAGCGCTTCTGCCTGTGCGGCGAGCTGAACGTGCGATTTCGCCAGAGCATTCTCGTCGGCCAAAAGGTGCGCGTGGAGGCTGTCGTCGATTTTTCGCGGCATAAGCTTGTCGAGCCGAGCTGCAAGCTGTTCGACGAGTTTCACAAACTGCTGGCGACGGCGACGGGGAAATACGTTCCCGTCTCACCCGATCAGCATGGCCAGTTCGTGCGGACGTTCATCGAATCCGATCAAACCAGAGCGGCGGCCAGCATGCTGGGTTTGCGCGCGGCGACTCCCGAGCAGCCGCCGAAGATTGAGGTGACAATACATCCCGCCGCGAAGTCGGCCGACGAGAAACCGGAGACGCCGAAAGCGCCCGAGCCTTCCGACGAGTTATCTGAGACACCCAAGCAAGGTTGAACATGCTCGACAAAGTTTTGCAGGCGATTGATGGGCGCAAAAAGGAATCGCTCGCGGCGCTTAAGGAGTTGCTGTCGATTCCATCCGTCAGCACCAAGCCCGATCACAAGCCCGACATGCAGCGCTGCGCGAGTTGGCTAAGCGACAAGCTCAAGGCCGCGAAGCTGGATGTGCAGATTCTTCCCACCGGCGGCGGGAAGGGTCACCCGATCGTCGTCGCGAAAAACAAGCATCAGCCGAATCGTCCGACGATTTTGTTCTACGGGCATTACGATGTTCAGCCGCCCGAGCCGTTGGATTTGTGGCAAAGTCCGCCGTTCGAGCCGACCGTGCGGAAAGACGAGAACGGCTTCGACGCGATCTACGCGCGCGGCGCGGTCGACGACAAAGGCCAGGTCTGGGCCCACTGCGAAGCGATCGCAGCCTGGCAAGCGAACGGCGGGTTGCCGGTCAATCTCACGATGCTGATCGAAGGCGAAGAAGAGATCGGCTCGGATCATCTCGAGGCGTTCATTCGCGACAACAAAGACCTGCTGAAGTCCGACCTCTGCCTGATCAGCGACACGGGTTTGTACGATCGCGACGTGCCGGCCATCACCTATAGCCTGCGCGGATTAGTTTACGAAGAAGTTTTCCTCACCGGCCCGAGTCATGATCTCCACAGCGGTGGTTATGGCGGGGCGGTCCCGAATCCCGCGAATGAATTGTGCGCGGTGCTGGCGTCACTTCACGATGCAGACGGTCGCGTGAACATTCCTGGCTTCTACGATGATGTCGAAAAGCTGACGCCTGAAGAAAAAGCGATGTGGGCGAAGCTGCCGTTCGACGACAAAGACATGATGAAGGAGCTGTCGATCCCGTCGCTGAATGGCGAGAAGGGCTACACGACGCTTGAGCGACTCTGGGCGCGCCCGACGCTCGACATCAACGGCATCACGGCGGGCTATCAGGGCCACGGCGCGAAAACCGTGATCGGCGCGAAAGCGTCCGCCAAGGTTTCGATGCGACTCGTGCCAAGACAGGATGCGAAGAAGATACAGGAACTCTTCCGCTCGACGCTCCGCGAGCGCTGCCCGAAGAACGTCAAGATCGAATTCGAATCTCACGGCCTTTCACCCGCGGCCGTCGTTCCGATCAACAATCCGGCGACGAAGTTAGCCAGCGAAGCGGTCGAAGTCGGCTTCGGCAAAGCGCCCGCCCTCATCCGCACCGGCGGGAGCATTCCCGTTGTCGGTTTGATGAAACAGGCGCTGGGCGTCGATTCGATATTGGTCGGATTTGGATTGCCGGATGATCGCGTGCATTCGCCGAATGAAAAGTTCGATCTCGATTGTTTCTACAAAGGCACCCGCACTGCGGCGGCGCTGTACGATCGGTTGGCGAAACTGAGATAAATACAGATCAACCACCAAGGCACCAAGAACACCAAGAATTTAGTTCAAATTTGTCTTCTTGGTGCTCTTAGTGTCTTGGTGGTTCAATTCTTTTTGTGGTTGAATAAATGCGTTGGTTGATTCACGGAAACGTCATGCCCGCCGCCGCTGAAGCGATGCGACGGCACGAGCAGAAGCCACTGTCGGCCGGCGATGCGCAGATCGCGCCCGATGCGTCGATCGAGGAAGTGCTGCGCGGCGCGACGAAGGCTCAAATCGAGATTCTCACCACTGATTCTTCGCTGGTTGACGCAATTTTCGAATCCGGCCTGCCGTTTGGTCGCACACTGGTTTACCTGCAACTCGAAGGCGGCGATGTCGAGCAAGACGATGCGATCGATCGCCTCTTCAAGCGTTACAAACGCCTCTCGCCCGGCCGGATGTACACGGTCACCGGCTCGCGCGTGAAAGTTCGGCAGCTTCCCGGTAAACAGTAGCACTATGTCCTTATTAGTAACCGGCAGCATCGGCATCGACACGATCGAAACCCCCTTCGGCAAGCGCGACGACGTCATCGGCGGCAGCGCGATCTACTTTGCGTACGCAGCGTCGATGCTCACTCCGGTGCGGCTCGTCGGAGTCGTGGGAGAAGATTGCCCGCGAGAATTTCTCAACGTCTTCGAAGGTCGCGACGTCGACACCAGCGGCTTGGAAACGCGAAAGGGCAGCAAGACGTTTCGCTGGCACGGCTCGTACGTGAAGGACATGAACGAGGCCGTCACCGTCGAAGTTGATCTGAACGTGCTGGCCGAGCAGGCGCCGAAGATCCCCGCGAATTTTCTCGACAGCCGCTACGTATTTCTCGCCAACACGCACCCGGTGTTGCAGCAGCAGATGCTCGGTTCGCTCAAGCACGCCAGGCTCGTCGTGGCCGACACGATGAACCTGTGGATCCAGACCGAACAGCCAGAGCTAGTGAAACTGCTCAGCAAGATTCACGGCCTGGTGTTGAACGATGGCGAAGCGCGATTGCTCACCGAAAAGAAAAACCTGATCAGCGCTGCGCGCGAAGTCCTGAAGATGGGTCCGAAGTTCGTCATCATCAAGAAGGGCGAGCACGGTTGCTTGATGTGCTCCGATCGTGGCGTGTTCACGCTGCCCGCGTTCCCGACGGAAAAAGTAGTCGACCCCACCGGCGCCGGCGACAGCTTTGCCGGCGGAATGATGGGCTACTTGGCCACGCAAGGCGGCAGCTTCTCACCTGCGACCATCAAGCGCGCCCTGGCCTTCGGCACGGTGCTGGCGAGCTTCACGATTTCCGATTTTTCGCTCGGTGGTTTGAAGAATCTCACGCGCGACCAGATCGACGATCGCTGGCACGAGTACAAGCAGGCGATGAGCTTCTAAGAAAGACAAGTGCAGCCACGAAGGCACAAAGGAAGAACCGCAGAAGATTTCTTTCTTGTATTTCCTTCGTGTCTTCGTGCCTTCGTGGCCGCTTTTCTTTCATCACGCCAAGACGGAGAACGTGCTGATCAGCGTCTTGCGGTTCGACTTGGTCAGCATCAGCATCGACGACTGCTTCAGCAAATCGAATCGCGCATTGCGCGACACTTCCATCGCGTAATCCGTATCCCGGATCATCGAGACGGCCGAGAGCATTTGCTCGCGGGACGTTTCGATGGTCGCGATGCGCGTCTGCAATGTGTTCTTGTCGAACGCACCTATTCTGGCGCGCTGGGTGCTGACGTCGCTGATGGCTTTAGCGATCACTTTGCTCGCCAGTGTGCCGGTGGTCACGCCGCCGCCGGTTTTCAGGTCGGCCAGCGTGTAGGTGCTCGAGCCCTCGACGGTTGTTCCGATGCTGGCGGTCGACGAGCTGGTGATTGGGAGCGACTTGCCCGATGCGGCGATCGTCGCGTTACCGGTGAGCAGTTTCTGTCCGGCGAAGCTCGTGGTATTCGACAGGCGGTCGACCGTCGACAGGATCGAATCAATCTGAAGCTGGTTCGCGGCCTTCTCTTCAGCGCTGATGCCAGCCTCGTTGGCGTTGGCGTTGATGAGCGTTTTCGCCTCGGTGAGCAGGCCCGAGACCTGCGAGAGCGCGCCGTCGGCGGTGGCCGCGATGTTCGACGCGCGCGTGTTCGCGTTCGTCTCCGCGTCCAGCGCCGCGAGTGTCGCGCGGAGGCTTTCCGACGCGATCAGCCCGGCCGGGTCGTCCGCGCCGCGGTTGATCCGCAGGCCGGTCGACAGTCGATTCATCGACTGGTTAAACGCCAGCGCGTTCATCCGCAACGAGCGCTGCGCGAACAGGGAACTGCTGTTGAACGATGACGATGACGACGAAGAAAATGATTTTCCGATATTGCCGATCACGATGGCTCTCCCTCTCAATGAAGATCGACTTGGCCGTGCGGGTACCGGAGATTCGGAGCCCAGTAATGCAAGTGGGATGGGCTGAGTTCGCGCGGCAAAAGCGGCGCGATCATTACAGGCGGATCATTGTGGTGCGGCGCAGGGGGTCAGGCTGGGGGGGAAGTTTCTCAGATCCGACATCCGCGGAACACGCGTTGATTTGTTCCTGCGCCTTCCTTTCCAATCCCTGCTTGCGCAGCGAACGGCGAGCAAGCTCTCCGGCTACACTGCTTCATTTCCGTGTCGCAAAATCGAAGGATAACTTCGCAACTTTCCATACATGCCCTTCGCAATCCGGCTATCTTCGTACCAGCGGAAATCAGGTAGCGGATGTCTTGTCCCGCGGAGGGTTACATGCAGATTGCGCGAAGTTCCCGTGCCCACGTTCTGGCCGTGCTAAGCGCCGCAGCCGTCGCCGCGGCGACGGCGAGCGTGGCGTCGGCGGACGTGTTCTTCGATTCCACCGGCCCGACCGAACATTTCAGCGATAGCTGGGCGGATATCGCCAGCGTCGAGGTCACCAATGACGCGACCAATATCACGTTCAAGATCAACCTCAACCCGTTGATGAACGACGGCGTTACCGCGAACAACATTCAGACGAACAACTTCACCAAGTACGACATCGGAATCCACACCGGACCCGGCGGAAGCACGGCGCTGGCGGTCGATTACTCGCAGATTTTCGGCCTGAGCACCGGCATGAACTACTGGGTCCGAAGCTGGGCGAACCAGGGCGTGAACCTCGGCGGATATCAGGCGTTCGCGTGGAACGGATCGAACTTCAACACGGCGAGCCCCGTCGCGACCAGCTCGACGGTTCCAATTGATCCAACCGCCACCACGCTGAC
>JACMJD010000221.1 GCA_014380825.1 Phycisphaerae bacterium
ATTTCGATCGACTCGTCGCGCACCGTCACGCTGAGCTCCGGTGCGCGCCTCAATGCCGCCGCAGCAGGGACCGGCGGGAACATCACCATCAACGCGGGCCGAAGCGTGCAGCGTCGCGATTCGACGATCACCGCCGCCGCGGGCAACCAAGGCAACATCGCCATCAACGCGCCGCACAGTGTGATCGTGCTGAACAGCACGATCACCGCCCAAGCGCAAGGCACCGGCGGCGCGATCAGCATTGATCCTCGCTTCGTCGTCCTCAACAAAAGCACGATCAACGGCCTGGCCGGCGGACAGGATGTGCTGGTCACCATCAACGCGGACAATCTGCTCGTGAGCAACGACAGCGCGATCCTCACCGATCGCGGGGTCTTCTCGATCGATACGGATCTGGCCCAGGGCCTGGTGGGATTCGACCTGAACCTCCGCGCCGCCAACGCCAAGCTACAGGAAAGCTGCGACACGCGCGTGTTTGGCGACGTCAGCAGCTTCACATTGACCGGTGCCGGCGGCGTCTCCTTGGATCCTGCACGGCCGATGCCGATCGTGGCGCCGTAACCATCTTGCGAGACGCCGATCCTGGCGTGATGGCGTTAGCGATCGCTCGCCGGCGCCGCGTGCGCCGGGTCGAGCGTCAGTCCGCCTCGGCCGGTGATGGTGAAGCTGCTGATCTCCGAGATGCGGATGCCGCAAAAGTCTTGCAGCCGCGCCGTCACCCCGGCGATGTCGGCATTGAACGGCACCAGCGCGGACGCGAGATCGGTGTCGATCGTGAAGTTTGTGTTGTCCGACAGGATCGCGCTGTCGACCGCCTGCAACAGTCGGCCGTTGATATCCACCCGCACGTCGCGTCCGCCGGCCCGTCCGTTGATCGTGCTTGCACCAAGCGAAACCGCCTTGCTGTTCACCGTGATCGTGCCGCCGGTTAAACCGGCCTCACCGGTGATCAGACTGCGCGACAGCGAAAGGTTGCGCGCGATGATGTTCACAACTCCCCCGTTGCCCTTCGCCGATCCGGCGATACGCGAATTATCCGTCAGCGCCAGCGAATCGCGCGTAGTGATATCGATGTTGCCGGCGTTGACCCGATCGGATGACACGTTGATCGCCGCGCCGTGATCGAGCGAGATCGGCCCGCTGCTGTTGATGATGATTCCACCGGCGTCACCATCCGACAATTCGCTGGATGCGGAGATGCTGGCGCGGCCAAACATGTCGATCGAGCCGGCGGTGAGCTCGATGTTTCCGCCCTGCCCGGCTTGCGTCGCCTTGGTCGTGCGGGCGAACAATCCAGTGAAGCGATGCCGCGTCGAGCCGCGAATGACCAGTCGATCGACCGTGATCTGCATGCCGCCCGCGTTGCCAATGCCAAACGTGCTGGCGGTGATCACGCCGCCGTTGCGCAGCGTGATCTGATCGGCGTCGATCTTGACGATTCCGCCGGCGCCGGGCGCACCGAGATTATTCTCTTCGATGCCGAAGTTATCGCCGACGCGCGCTTCGATCCCGGTGAAGCTGCCCACGCCCGTGCCGCTGCCGTCGATCAGCAACTGATCGGCATCAATCTCAACCTTGCCCGCCGAGCCGAAGCTCTTCGTGCGGCTGGTGATCTGCGCATTGCTCAGGATCTGCACGAGCGGCGCGGTGATCGTGACATCACCGGCGTCGCCGGCTTCGGATTCGGTTGTGACGGTTTCTGAAATGATGCCGGTCAGCGGCTGCGGCCCGGTGGAGCCGTCGAGCGTGACGCGCTCGCTTGCGATCAGCGTGACGTTGCCGCCGTCGCCGGTGTGATTGGTGGATGCGACGATGCTCGCGTGGTCGCTGATATCGATCGTACGCGCGGTGATGGTGACGTCGCCGCCCTGCCCGGCGGCGGCTTCTCCGGACTCCGCGCTGATGGCGGCGGTCAATCCGCCTTCGATGCTGTTGCCGCGCAGCACGACCTGATCGGCGCGAATGACAACATCGCCCGCGTCTGCCGGACCTTGCGTGGCCACGTTGATCTGGCTGGATGCGCTTTCGTATTTTCCACTGACGTCGATGTCGACCGACCCGCCGGCCACCACGTCGGTCTCGGCGACGATCGAAGAGTTTGCGAGCAGCAGCGACCCGCCGCGAATGGTGACGCGTCCGCCCACCGCCGCACGAATGCTGGCCGAATCGCGCAACGTGATCGCGCCGCGCGACGGCAGCCCGCTCACATCGATGCTCGAGATCGCATCGGCCGCGTCGAATTTCGCCTCACCTGCACCGGCACCGCTGACCAGATTGATGCGTCCGCCGGTTGCGCGCACGCGCACGGCCGATGCATCGATGTCGCCGCCGACAAAGGAAAGCACCGCGCCGGACGGAACTTCCAGCGTTGTCGGCGCGGTCTGATCGTTCGATCCGTTGATTCGGATCGCGCCCGACGCTTGCGCGCCGAGGAACCCAAACGCCGCCGGCGCCGCGCTGCTCAGCACCGGCGACACCTGAACCTTTGCATCAAATCGAACGTCATCGGCGAGCTTGATGTAATCGGCGCTCGTGAACAGCACCGAGCCCTGCACATCCAGTTTTGCATTCGGGCCAAAAATGAACCCGGCTGGGTTCATCATGAACAAATTGACCTGCGGATCGGTTAGCTCGATCGTGCCGTCGATCGATGAATTCTTGCCGCTGGTCACGCGAGCCAGGATGTTCCGAATCGCACGGTTCTGCGGATCGAGAAACCGCGCGGTCTCGTTCTTGGCCAGGTCAAATTGCTTGAAAGAATAGAAAACGTTCTGGCCGACGATCTTGCCGAACGCGTTGGCGCCTTCGCCGGGAACAATCAGCCGAAGCGTCTGCCCCGGCACCGGGCCAGCCTGGCCGAGCGAGCCATCGTGAACGACCTGTGCGGCCGCCGCCACCGGGAACAACGCGGTCAGGAATATCAGAAATGACCGCATAACTTGCCCTACTGTGCGCCCGGTGCGGTTTTATCTCAAGCAATCAGGGTGGGCAAGAAATTGATTCAATGTCCCAGCCCGTATCAGGGCTCGCGACGCGCGGACATCTGCGCGGTGTAATTCCGCGTATTGCGTTGTATCCCGTCACATGGCCGCTAAATTAGATAGATCGAGACACGTCTTCACACCGGCTCGCGCACAACGCGACGCTGGTCGCTCAAGGGATTGTCACATGCGAAATCATTCCAAACGAAATCGCGCCGCGGTGTTCGCCGCTTGCGAAGCGCTGGAAGAACGCCGGCTGTTCGTGGCGTTTCAGTTGTTTGTTGATGGCGTCGCGGTGCCAGGACCTAAGACGGTGGACTACGGCACGGTGACACTGAACTCGACCGGGCCGACGCACACGATCGCGTACAAATATCTGGGCACATCGACCGTCGACGTTTCCGCAAACCTTCTCAATGGCCAGAACGCTTATCAGCAGACCGCCGGCGATGAGAACAACAAGGTGTTGAGTCAGAATCAAACGTATTCGGTGACCTATAAGTTACTGACCAGTCGCGCCGTGCCGCGCGTCACACCGCTGACTTTTTTCTTCACCGAAACGGGCGGTGAATCGGACAGCAAGGAATTCACGCTGAACGGCAACGTCTTGCCCGCGAACTTGAACAAGACTGATGACTTCGGGCAGCTCACGAACGCGACGAAGACCCCATCCGGGCAAATCACGGCACGCTTTCGCCAGGACGGCGAAGGCAACACGCTCGAACAAGTGCAGCCTTACCTGGCGGCGTTTGAGTTGCCGTCGGCGCAGAGCAAACTCGACGTGTCGTTCACAGGTTCGTCAGTTTATTATTCGGAAATCGATCTCTTCACCAGTGGAAAGCTCAGCCTGCTGATGACCAAGGATGCCAATGGCGATGGCAAGCTCAGCATCTCGGAGCGCGAGGATGCGAACGCGGTGAAACTGACGACCGGCCAGATTTCTGAAAATTCGCCGGCGAGTAGAAGCACGTCGGTCACGCGCGGCGCCGGAAAATACCTTGTTTTCATATCCGCGGCGGTGATGGATCAGACCGCATTTGATTTCGACAAGGAACTTGCTTTCAGCATGCAACTCAAGGTCGACGACATCATCCCACCCACGTTCCAGGTGCGCGGCAACAATGTCGTCATCAATAACAACGACACCTCGCCGAGCACGGCGGACGGCACGAACTTTGGCGAAGTCGATCAAGGCGCGGCACCGACATTAACGTTCAGTGTCAACAACATCGGCCAGACGACGATGAACATTGACGGCCAGCGGCCCAACGTGACCGGCGACTTCATCATCTTTGAGGACGGATTGAACTCGACGATCGGCGCGGGCAGCTCCGACACGTTCAAGGTGCAGCTGAGCAACACGTCGCCGGGGGAGAAAAGCGGCACGATCGTGATACAATCGGCCAACGCAGCGGGCGGGAACTTCACGTTCAAGATCGGCGGGACGGTCACGGCCGCCGCCTTCGTGCCGCCGTTTACGGTGGTTACCGGCAGCACACTGACCGTCACCGGCATCATCGGGAATGACAACCTTACATCCACCGCCACCGGCAGCTCGTTCAAGTTCACACGAAACGGCGTGGACTCCGCCACGTTCTCAACGGCGGCGATCACAAAGATCGTCATCAACCTGCTCGATGGCAACGACAACTATTCCTCCGCCACGCAGTTGGACATCAAGCAGACGATCAACGGTGGCGCCGGCAACGACCTGATCCGCGCCGGCAAACAAGCCGACGTGATGAACGGCGGCGATGGCGACGACCGCATGGATGGCCGAACACGCGGCGACGTGTTCAACGGTGAAGGTGGATCTGATACCGCGATCTACCGCCAGCGCCGCGCGAATGAGCCGGTGACCGTGATCATCGACGAACTGCCCAACGACGGCGGCGGTGTGGATCAATCGAAGGACAACGTCCTGTCATCGACCGAGCATGTGCAAGGCGGCCTGGGCAACGATCGCCTCACCGGCAGTTCCAAGACCAACCGCCTGTTCGGATTTGAAGGCAACGACACGATCGTTGGACTCAAGGGCAACGACACGCTCGATGGCGGATCAGGAGTCAATGACCTGAACGGCGGGTTTGGCAACGATCAGCTCTTCAGCCGCAACAGCATCGCGGACGTTATCGATGGCGGCGCGGATACCGACACGTTGACGGGTGATCTCATCGACAGCGTCAGCAATGTCGAGACGCCGAATCTGGTGTGATTCCGTCCGCGGGCAGCACCGCGCGGTCTGTGTGCTTTTTCGAGCGCGTGCGGTGTGTCACGCCAGCGCGAGTTGAATCGGCACGTGCGATTCGCGCAGTTGTGCCAGCGCGTAGACGGCCGCTTCGCGTTCGGAGCTGCCGATCACGGTGCCGCAGTGTTGGGGATCGTTATTCTCCGCGCCGTCGTTCGCGCTGCTCGCGGGCGACCAAGTGGCGCGGTGCGTGTCGAACACCAGGTTGTGCTTGATGCTCAGCTTCAGCCCGGCCTGCTCGAACTCGCGGTAGATCGATTCCATGCCTGGGAACCGCCGGCCGTCGGGGAGTGATTCGTATTGATCGGGACCAAACACGGGGGACCAGCCGCTGCCGTAAAGTCGGTCGACGGCGTAATCGAGATTCATCGTTTGCTCCTTCTCGGCCCGGCCGATTGTCGCGCCGCTACGCGATGGCCAGCGTTCCGCAAAAGACCAAAACCCCTTGGAAGCGAAAAGCGATAAAGAGATTACCACCGGAATGGCGAGAAGCAACCTGCCCGATTCGGGCCGGCGCAGAATTCTGAAATTCGGTTGGTGATCGACGGCAGGTCAGCACTGCTCGGATTGCTGAGACAGGACGCGCAGGAGCAGCCGGAAATCCAAGGGTTTGCGCAAATGCGGAACCGCTTGATCGTGGATCAAAGCTCGTACGCGCTCGACGCTGCTGGCGGTCATGATGACCGCGTGGGTTTCCGGACTCAGGTTCCGCAAACGGTGCCACAATTCCGCACCGTCCATTCCGGGCAGATCCAAATCGATCAATGCGACGTGCGGCCCTTCATGTTGTTTGAGGAATCGGACAGCCTCTTCGCCGGATCCGACGGAGGTCGTCTGGTAGCCGGAACGCGTGAGCAACTTGTCCAAGGCGACGCGTGCGACAGTCTCATCTTCGACCACCAGCACGCTTGGAAAGTGTTTGGCATCTTCGCCTGAATTGCTAATCCGTTCGGACACATCCACCTC
>JACMJD010000222.1 GCA_014380825.1 Phycisphaerae bacterium
GACGAGCTGGCCGAGAAGTTGTCGATCGATCCGCTGGTGCTGCGCGACAAGATCGACGCGAGCGAAGCGCGCGCAGAGGAACGAAAGATCGGCGCGGACAAGATTGGCTGGACCACTCGCCGAAAACCGGGTGCGGACACGGGGCCAATCAAAAAGGGCATGGGTGTCGCGCAGGCGATCTGGTATCGGTTCAGCAGCCGCGATTCGCATGGCGAGTGTCGCGTGACGCGCGATGGCTCGGTGGAGTTTCTTTCCGGTGTGCAGGACATCGGCACCGGCATTCGCACGGCGCTGGCGCAGGTGGTCGCAGAAGAATTCGGCCTGAAGCCGACCGACATCACGATCAAGATTGGCGACACGAGTTACCCGGCCGGCCCTGGTTCAGGCGGCAGCGTGACGACCAACTCGATCACGCCGGTTGCGCGAAACGCAGCGTACCAGGTGAAGCAGCAACTGACCGAACAGTTCGCGGCGCTGCTGGGCGTCGATCAAAACGACGTTACGTTTGCCGATGGCAACGTGTCGAGCAAATCAAAGCCGACGAACTCGCTGGCGTTCAAGGCCGCGTGCAGGAAGCTCAAGACCGAGCAGCTTTCGGCGGTCGCGCATCGCGCCGAAGACTACGCGACGCCCGGACAGGGCGGTGGTGGCGGCGGGCGCCGCGGTGGTGCATCCGGTGGATTGGGCGGCGTGCAGTTCGCCGAGGTTTCGGTCGATACGCGCACCGGCGTGATCAAGGTTGATCGCGTCGTCGCGGTTCACGATTGCGGCCGACCGATTAATCCGCTTGCACTTGATAGCCAGATCAACGGCGGCGTGATTCAAGGCCTCAGTTACGCGCTGTACGAGGATCGCATTCTCGATCGCAACACCGGGATCATGGTGAACGGGAACCTCGAGCAATACAAAATCGCCGGCTCGCGCGAGATGCCGGTGATCGAGCCGATGCTGATCGAACAGTACTGGGGCAAGAGCTCCACGGATGCGGCCGGCATTGGTGAGCCGTCAACCGTGCCGACGGCGGCAGCGATCGCGAACGCGGTGTACAACGCGATCGGCGTGCGGATCAAAGAGATCCCGATGACGCCCGCGGTGGTGTTAGCTGCGCTTGCGTCGAAGAACGGCGCGAGCCCGAACAAGACGGCGAGCGGTGAGTGATCTTGTCCCCTCGCCCCGTACTCGGGGAGAGGGCTAGGGTGAGGGGCTATCGCGATAGCGAAAGCTCTTCGGTTCTCGCGGGCCCCTCCCCCAACCCCTCGCCGATTACGGGGCGGGGAGCAAAACGCAGGAGCGACAACAATGAACACATTCGAATGGGCAAACGCCACGAGCGTCGACGATGCGATCGCGTTGATGAAAACCGACGGCGCCGCCATCAAAGCCGGCGGCGTGGATCTGCTCGACCTGATGAAAGAACACCTGGCCGAGCCGAAACGGGTCGTGAACATCCGCAACATTCGCGATCTCGATTACATCAAACTGGACGGCGACACGCTCCGCGTCGGTCCGCTGGTCACGCTCGCGAAGTTGTCAGAAGATCAGACGGTGAGGCAGAAATTCACCGCGCTCGCGGATGCTGCGGGTCACGCGGCAACCCCGCAGATCCGCAACATGGCCACCGTCGGTGGGAACATTTTGCAGCGGCCACGCTGCTGGTATTTCCGGAATGAGCTGTTTCATTGCCGCAAGAAGGGCGGCGAGATCTGTTACGCGCACGAGGGTGAGAATCAGTATCACGCGATTTTCAACAATCAGCTCTGCGCGATCGTTCATCCATCCGCGACAAGCGTCGCACTGGTTGCACTGGGCGCGTCGATCGAGCTGACCGGCGCGGACAACAAAAAGCGCACGATGAAGCTCGAAGAGTTCTTCGTTCTGCCGCAGCAGGATTTGCATCGCGAGAATTCGATCAAGCCCGATGAGCTGATCACCGAAATCCGCGTGCCCGCGCTGCCGGCCAGTGCGAAGTCGGTCTACATCAAGCATGGCGAGAAAGAATCGTTCGATTGGCCCCTCGCGGAAATCGCTGTTGTGATCGATCGGGACGGCGATGGTCGTTGCAAGAGCGCATCGATCGTGCTCGGCGCGGCCGCCCCGGTTCCGCATCGCGCGAAGCAGGCGGAGGCGGCGCTGGTCCGGCAAAAGATCGATGAGTCGCTGGTTCGAAATGCCGCGAAGGCGGCGCTGAAAGACGCGACGCCGCTGGCGAATAATCGCTACAAGGTTGCGCTGTTTCAGACGTTGATAGAGCAGGCGGTGCTCGGTGCGGTCGCGACGCGCGGTGAAGCAGAAGGTGGACCCAGGAACCAAGGGGCGGGTGCGCGATGACGTTGCCGATCATCGACAATGTGATCAGCCCGGTGTGCGCCATGCTTCGCACCAAGACGGCGTTCGGGACCTACGTCACCGAAGGCGATGATTCGGAGTGGCACGATGGGACGAGCAGCACCGCGGTGTATTGGTGTTTGAAGACGATGGATACCGCCGGACCGGATGATGGGTTTGCGCATCCGGAGAGCTGTCGGATGGGAAGAATTTGTTATCGCGCGGATGAATGAGGCTTCTCGAATCTGCACGTAAATGCCGCCCGGCGCGGCGTACCGCTCTGGGCGGACGTGACTCTTTTCATCCTTCATCCGTCATCCTTCAGCCTTTGACTTACTTCCCTTCCTTCGCATCGACAGCCTTAATCACCGGCTTGGTCAGGTGGCCCTTCTCCAGCGACACGTTGCTCGCTTCCACGTATTTATTGAATTCGCGCGTTTGCAGGTGGATCTGTTTCACCTTGTCGGCCGGACATTTGAAGTTGCAGGTGGTCGTGGCGTGTTGGCCGTCGCTTTGGACGTTGATGTTGTCGGCCGCATATTCCTTGCCGGCGTCGTCGATCACGATGATGTGATTCGGCGTGCGGATCATCGCGTACTCCGCGATGACCTTGCAGCCATCGTCGTCGGCCTCGACCGGTTGAAACGAGACGGCC
Organism: Phycisphaerae bacterium; assembly: GCA_014380825.1. The sequence continues at coordinate 2,981 of JACMJD010000222.1, forward strand.
CCGATGTCGGCGGCGTCGAATGTCGTCGCCTCTGTCGGCTTCTCGCTGGCGGCGACGGTTTTCCACGGCGCGTCGGAAATGCCGACGCGGAACGAGAAATCCTGAGGCGAGTTGTTCAGGTTGAACGCGCACATCAGCAGCGTTTCGCCATCCTCGTTCATCTGCATGTTGGCGACGGTGGTCGCGCCGTCGATTTCCATGCGCACGGCCGTGCTTTCAGGTTTGTCGATCTTGATAATCAAAGCCGTATCGGGCGCGGGGACGGCGTGCATGGTGTGCGCGTTCTGAAGCAGCGACGGCCGCGGACAGTCGATCGGCTCGCCATTCGCGGCAAACCACGTGTCCTCGGCGGGCGGGTATGCGGTCAATCCGAGGATTTCGACTTTCGTCTTGTCGTTTACTTCGACGCTGAGCCCGGGCTGCGTAGCGGGCGCCGCCTGCGTTTCGATCAGCGTCGTCACCACGTGCTGCGCCACCGGCGCGGCGAAGAAGCTGCTCGCCCGGCTGACCAGCGGCATCGCGCCGGCGCCGGTAAGAACGAGCGCCCCAGCAACGGCCGCCGCGATCTTGATCTTTGTCAGCGTCATGATGTGTCCGACTCCTTTAGCGATCGTCGCGGCGATGCTTCCGCCGCCCGTGGTCGCTGCGTGTGATAGCATCGCAATATTGACTGTGGATCCGAGCAAACCAGCGGGAACGACGCTGGCGGCGGCGGCGCTTTCCATCGACAGCGCCGAAGCGATCGCCAGCGCGCTGGTCACGCCAATTCCGCGACCGGTCAGCATCTCGCGCATCTTCTCCAGCGCGCGGCCAATGCGCTTACGGGCAGCGTCTTCGGTCAAGCCCAGCTCTTCGCCCACTTGTTTGTGTGTACGGTTGCCGAAGAAATACAGGATCACGCTGTCGCGCTGCGCGTGCGGCAGGCGCGCGATCGCTTCGTCCAAGTGTGGCCGAAGGTCTTCGGGGATTACCTCCGGCGGGCGTTGATCGTCATCGTCTTTCGACATGAGCACCTTCCGCGTCTCATGAATTCTCCGCCGCGATTGAACGCGCAGCGCGTTAGTGACCGCGTGACGCGTGACCGAGAACAGCCAGGCCGGCAGGATCGCATCGCGCCGAATCGAGCCGGCGTTTCGCACCAGCACGATGAAGACGGCTTGCGTGATGTCTTCAGCCAGATGCGCATCGCGCACCTGACGACGAGCGGCTGAGTAAACGAGCCCGATGTATCGGCGGGCGAGCTCGTTCAGTGCGGCGGGGTCCTGCTGCGTGTGGAAACGATCGAGCAGTTGATGGTCGCCCTCGGATTGGAAATCTCTCTGCGTCATCGAAGAAGGTAGGGTACGCCCGATCGACGAGGCGGACGAGAAAATCCTAGCCGCTTCTGCCGCTTGCGGCGTCGCAGATCGGAAAATGTGAGGTTTATGATCTGCGACGCCGCAAGCGGCGTAGATGCATGC
>JACMJD010000223.1 GCA_014380825.1 Phycisphaerae bacterium
AAGAGCCTTCGCTCGCGCGAAGGCCCCTCACCCCAACCCTCTCCCGGCGTACCGGGCGAGGGGGTAAGCGCGGAAGGCCCCGGCGGAGCTGGCGCGAGTGGCTTCGATTCGATCGAATTTATCGTGCAGACAAATCCCGGCCTTTCGCCGCAGCCGCTCCGCAAGATTGCCTCGGGTGGCGAGCTGTCACGCATCATGCTGGCGCTCAAAGGCGTGATCGCCCAGGGCGATCGAGTCTCCGTCCTCGTGTTCGATGAAATCGATGCCAACGTCGGCGGACGCCTCGGCGCGGTGATCGGCCAGAAGCTCCGGCAACTGGCGGCGCATCACCAAGTGTTGTGCATTACGCATCTGCCGCAGATCGCGTGTTACGCCGATCAGCATCTCACCGTCCGCAAACAGATCGTCGACGATCAGACGCGAACCAGCGTTCGACAAGTCGAAGGCGATGAACGACTCGAAGAATTAGCCGAAATGATCGGCGGCGAGCGCATCACCGAGACGACGCGCGCGCAAGCACGGGAGTTGCTGTCCACCGCGACGACATCAGCACCCGTCGATAGCGCAGCAGCACCACGGGCAGTCGCGTCCGCTCGACGCGCTCGGCCGCGGTCGAGTCGGACGCCACGGTCGTAACCCGCTCTCAAACGGCAGTGCCTTCGTAACTCTTTTGTATGAGTTCTTTCAATAGGCTTCGATGACATCGCGCATTCCGCTCGCACGACGACGAACACAACAGCGTGATCTGCTCGCCGTTCTTTACGCGCTCGGCGAGCTGCGCGATCGCATCCTTCTGATCGCGCATCTCGCGCAGATACGTTGTCCGATAGCTGTTCCAATCCAGCGGCTGCCCACCGTGCTTTCCATAGGCGGCGGCGTGCAGCTCTTTGCTGGGACCGAGGTTTGGGTTCCACACGTGCCAGTTTTCTTCGGACTTGGGCAAGCCCCGCGGACGATAGCGGCAGATCAGGATGCGCGTGCCATCACCCGGCTCGACCGGATCGTTCCAGCGCTTGGTACGAATCTCAGCAGGCATGTTCAATTCTAGCGCGCATCATCGATGGGAATAGCGATCGTCACGCGCGTTCCGCCGCCTTCGCGGCTTTCGATGTTGACGTGCCCGCCGTGGGTGGCGGCGATGGATTTGACGATCGCCAGGCCCAGTCCGGCGCCGCCGGTGTTTTTAGAGCGATCGTTGGCAACGCGATACAAGCGATCGAACACGTGCGGCAGATGTTCCTTAGGGATGCCCACACCCGTGTCGGCCACGTCGATTTGCAGCGTGCCATTGAACCGTGATGCGCCAACGCTGATCTTCCCGCCCGCGGGCGTGTGTTTGATCGAATTGTCCAGCAGGTTGCCCACCGCGCGCTGAAACAGCGTGCGGTTCAGGTTCACAGCCAGCGGCCCGTCGACGTTTACATTGATGGTCACGCCCGCATCCGTGGCCGACGCTTCGTAAAACTCCGCAACGGTCGCCAACTCGTGGCGGAGGTCGAGCGTTTCCCGCGCCACCTGATGTCGCGGATCTTCCGCGCGGGCCAGGAACAACAGGTTCTCGATGATGTGTGTGAGCCGCACGCACTCTTCGATGTTGGACGACAGCGCCTCGTGATATTCCTCCCGCGAACGCGCCTTGGTCAGCGCGACTTCTGCCACGCCGCGCAGGTTGTTCACCGGCGTACGCAGCTCATGGGCGATATCGGCGCTGAACCTGCTGACGCGAGCGAATGAATCCTGCAAGCGATCGAGCATCTCGTTGAATTCACCGGCAAGCGATTGCAGCTCGGCGGGCATCTTCCGGGATTCAATTCGGGCGTCGAGCGTGGTCGAGCGAATCCGCCGCGCGATATCGGTGACCTGCATGATCGGGCGAATCCCGCGCCGGGCGATCTCGTAGCCGATCGCGATGCAGAGGATCAGCGCGGCGCTCATCGCCACCCAGAGCCGCTTTCGATAAGCGGCCAGCAGGATTTCCTGCGGGCCCAGCGCCAGCGCGACCTGAACTGAGTACGGTTTTCCGTCGTCCACGCCGGCTGGGCGCGGCGCGAGCATGGACAGTACGCGATAGCGATCGCCATTCGACGTCGTCGCGATCGACGCTTCCACCGAGTCATCGTCGATCGAAATCGGCGGCGGAAAATCCAACTGCGGCATGTGCGCGTTGACGGGATATTCCGCCCGCACGCGGCCGGCGCCATCGACCATTCGCAGGTAAACCGGCGTGTGATGTCGCTGCGGGGTGGAATCTGCAATTGACTGGATTTCCTGCGGCGGGCCGGTCAGCGTGGCCAGCAGTTGACGCACCTCGTTGGCGCGATCCAGCAGCACTCGATCGTTCTCAAAATCCAGACTGCGTTCCAGCGTCAGATACAGCAGCACCGAGGCTGACAGGATAATGATGAACGCGGAAACCGCGTACCAGGTGGTGAGTCGCGCCGCCAGCGACCAGGGCGCACGGAGAAATCGGAATGGACCAGGTTCAGTCGCGTTCTTCGAGGACATATCCGACGCCTCGAACTGTGTGAATCAGCTTCTTCTCGTACGGGTCATCCACCTTCGAACGCAGCCGCCGAACGTGAACGTCCACGACGTTCGTCTCGCTGTCGAAATTCATGTCCCACACTTGCTCGGCGATCAGCGTGCGCGAAAGAACTTCCGATGCGTGCCGCGCCAGCAGGCTGAGCAGGGCAAATTCCTTCGGCGTGAGATCCAGCCGCTTGCCGGCGCGATGCGATTTGTGCTTGCGGAAGTCGATCTGCAGATCACCGATGGATAGCTCATCCGATTCCCGCGTCGGCCCGCGGCGAAGAATCGAGCGCACGCGCGCAAGCAGTTCCGAAAACGCGAATGGCTTAAGCAAATAATCATCGGCGCCGAGTTCCAAACCCTTCACGCGATCCTGCACCGAATCGCGCGCGGTCAGAAACAGGATCGGCGTCTGCTTACCAGCCGAGCGCAAACCTTGTGCGACCGACCAGCCGTCGCGCTGCGGCAACATCACGTCAAGGATCACCAGGTCGTAATGCGCGCCCTTGGCGAGATGAAATCCATTCTCGCCGTCGTTGGCGACGTCCACAACGAAACCGTTCTCCTGCAAACCCTTGCGGAGATAACCGGCAGTTTTTTCCTCGTCCTCGACTACAAGCAGTTTCATGTCAGGCATAATAGTACCGGGGAAAAGTTGAAAAGGCATGGTCACGACATCAAATACGGTAGTCCGTCAAGTATGACGAATTGAGCGGATAAGCGGTTACGTATGCGTCATTTAGGTGTGGTTATTGGTGAGCGGTTGTTGGTTATTGGGGCAGACGCGAATTCTTGCGCGCGACCATCAATAACGAATAACCATTAACCAATCACCTCAACTCCGGATCAACCCTTCCGGAATCTTGATCAACTCCCCGTCGCGGTTCACACACGCGATCGTCGTCTTCGCGTCGGCGACCAAAACATTGCCGCGACGAAGCTCGTAGGTGTGATCGAAACGAACGTGCGTCTGCTTGACGACGCGGGTGAGCAGAATGAGCTCATCATCGAACTTCGCCGGCGCCCGATAGTTCACTTCCGCTTTGACGACGGCGAAGAACACGCCTTCGCGCTCCAGCGCCGCGTAGTCATGCCCGAGATTTCGCAGTAGCTCGATTCGGCCCATCTCGAAATATTGCAGGAACCGGCTGTGATGCAGATACGACATGCTATCGCATTCGGGATATCGAACCCGGATCGTGATCGTGTGCTGAATCTGCGGCGGCGGCGCGCGATGCATGAGCGCAGGGTAAAGCGCATGGCTGGAAATGCAATTCAGTGCGTCGCGGTCAGATCCTTTGCCATCTTGATGGCCGGCAGGATCGAACCATCCGGAATGGGAATATCCAGCGGCTCGATGCGACGATATCCGCAAGCGGTGTATAGCGGCTCGCCGGGCAGCGTCGCGACGAGCTCGAGTTTTGTGAATCCGGCCTCGCGAGCCGCGCGTTCGCAGGTTTGCAGGATCGCGCGGCCAATCCCGCGCCGGGCGAAACCCGGATGGACGAAGAACGCGCGGATTCTGGCAGCGTCGCGTTTCGGATCGAGCAGCGCGTCGGTCTTGTCTTTGAAGCCGGTGCCGTCGCCGCCGAACATTGTCTTTCGTTTGCTCCATCCGCCACAGCCGGCGACGTAGTTATCAACCTCGGCGACGAGATAAGTTCCGTCGGCGATCAATTGCCGGTCCACGCCATATACATGCCCAACCGCGCGATCGATCTGTGCAGGCGTGTAGAACCCTTTGCTCAGTTCGCGTGCCGCGCGTGGGATCAGATCGGTCAGTGCGTCGATATCAGCGATTGTCGCAAGTCGAATTCGCATGGGAAAAATGCGATTTAGCCACAGAGGCACAGAGGGCACAGCGAAGAAACAGAAATACGTTCTGTATTTCTCTGTATCCTCTGTGCCTCTGTGGCCAATCATCTTCGCATCTGATTCGAGCGCGTGCAAAAATGGTCGAGCCGGTCATAATCGGCCGCCGTGAAAGAGCGCATTCAGAAAGTCTTGGCCAACGCGGGTGTCGCTTCTCGGCGCGCGATTGAGGAGATGGTGCAGCAGGGGCGCGTGGCCGTGAACGGGCGGGTGATGGTCGATCTGCCGGTCATGATCGATCCGGAGCGCGATAAAGTCACCGTTGATGATGAACTGGTTAAAATTCGCTCCGAGTACGGTAAGGGCGCGCAGCCGCCGGTGTACATCATCATGAATAAACCGAAGGGCGTTTACACGACCAACGTTGCGCAAGGCGAGCAGACGCGTGCGATCGATCTGCTGCCGCCGGATTTCAAGCAGCGCGTGTACCCGGTGGGGCGGCTGGATGCGGATTCGCAAGGACTGCTTCTCCTCACGAACGACGGCGAGCTGACCAACAAACTCACGCATCCGCGCTACGGCGTGGCCAAGACTTATCGCGCGGTGATGGATGGATTCGTCACGGGCGAAAAAATCGAAGAACTGAAGCGTGGCGTGTGGCTGGCCGACCCGCACAAGGGCGGGTTCAAGACGAGCAAGGCGCACATCGAAGTCGTTCGGAGAAGTCATCAACGCACGACGCTGGACATCACGATGGGCGAAAGCCGCAATCGACAGATTCGGCGCATGCTCGCGAAGGTCGGCCACAAGGTGCGCGATGTGACTCGAATCAAGTTCGGCCCGATGGAGCTCGGCACGCTCAAGCCCGGACAATCGCGATTGGTCATGCCGCGCGAGCTGAAAGCACTGCGATCGGCGGCGTCGAAGAGTGATCGCGACGGTGAGCGCGAGGGCAAAACACCTGCGACGACGGCGACGCCCGCGCGCCGTCATGAAAAAAAGAACCCGTCATCCTGAGGTACTCCGAAGGATTTCGACTGCCGAACCGAGATGCTTCGGAGTCCCTCAGCATGACACGCTTGCACGGACGATGTCCGCGCTCGTAACGGAGCAAAAGCCATCCCATGATCATTCGCTTCCTCGGCGCCGATCGCACTGTCACCGGCTCGAGCCATCTGCTCGAGATTAATGGCCTGCGCATCCTGCTCGATTGCGGCATCTATCAAGGCCCGCGCGAGGAATCGCGGCGATTGAACGCGCTCGTACCGCCTGATCCGGGATCGATTGATGTGATGATTCTTTCGCACGGCCATCTCGATCACAGCGGGAAGCTTCCGGTGCTGTTGTTGCAAGGCTACCGCGGGCCGATCTACTGCACGCCCGCGACGGGCGATGTGGCGCGGATCATTCTCGAGGATTCCGCCAAGATTCAGGAGGAAGATGCCGCGTACTTGAATCGCCGGTCGATCGATCCGGGTCAACCGGCCATCCAACCGCTGTATACCGCAGCCGACGTGTTACCGGTGATGCGTGCGATGAAGCATGTCGAGTGGAATCAGCGGATCGATCTGGGCCGCGGCGTGTCGTTTACGTTTTTTGACGCGGGACACATCCTCGGTTCGAGTTACGTCTGGATCGAATGGACGGAAGAAAACGATCCAGCGAAAAAGCATACGCTGTTATTCACCGGCGACATCGGGCGATACAACACGCCGATCATCGAAGACCCCGTCGCACCGCCGGGCCCAGCGGATTTGATCATTACCGAAAGCACGTACGGCGGCCGATCGCACAGGCCGATCGATCAAGTCGAACCTCAGTTCGAAGATGCCGTCAAGGCGTGTGTGCAGCGACAAAGCCGCCTGCTCGTGCCGAGCTTCGCTGTCGGACGTACGCAGACGGTGCTGTGGTACATCGCGAAGCTTGTGGCACAGAAAAAGATCCCGCCGATCCGCACGTACATCGACAGCCCGATGGGCGTCGAGGTCAGTCATATCTACGCGAAGTACGGCCTGAGCTTCGACGCCGAAACGCGCACCCTGATGGGCGAAAAGGACCTGCTGAAATTCTCCGGCGTGATCCTGGCGCGCTCCGGCGAAGAGAGCCGCAAGATCAACAACGACCGCGGCCCGTGCGTGATCATCGCATCAAGCCCGACGTGCGAGTTTGGCCGAATCCTGCATCACCTGAAGCAGAGTCTGGAAAATCCGAAGGACATCGTGCTGTTCGTCGGCTTCACGCCGTACGGAACTTTGGGACGAAGAATCCAGGACGGCCAGAAGCGCGTGCGTGTGTTCGATCGCTGGTACGACGTGCGGTGCGAAGTGCGGACGGTTCATGGCCTGAGCGCACACGCCGATGCGGATGAATTGGAGAGATTCCTGACGCCTGCGCTGAGCAAAGAAACGCAGGCGTTCGTGGTACACGGAGAAGCCGAACAGAGCGAAGCGTTTGCGGCGAGGCTGATCGCAAAAGGAGTGCGCTCGGCGATCGTTCCGGCGATGACGAGCTCGATGATGAGCTATTCTGTCCCGCCGCAGAAAACGCAATCGTCGAAATCGGCGGCAAGTGATGGGGATTGATTCGTCTGCCGCTTGCGGCGAAAGCGATCACTCGCGCGGATTCAACCCGCGGAAACACTGATCATTTCACCGCTGCGTAGCGTCCCGTTGCACGCCTCGCAGCGATAGTCGTTCGTCACGCATCCCTGCACACGCTTGTTCAGCAATTCCAGGATCAGGTCATCAATCCCCAGCGTCGGCGTGATGTGATAACTCGTGCGCGGGAATCTCGCCGCAGCGTCAGCAGTAAGGCGAGGAATGTCCTGCGTCCAATGCTTCCCAGGGCCGAGGAAAAACGGCGCAACGACAACGCGGTTCGCACCGCGCTCGACGCACTTCGCGTACGCCGTCGCGATCGACGGCTCGGCCAGTTCCATATGGGCGGGCTCGACGATGCCGTACGCTTCGTTGAATCGCTGCGCGAACAGCGCGGCGATTTCTTCGAGCATGCGGTTGCTCTCGTCCCGCCGCGAGCCGTGATCGACGATGATGATTCCGTTGGTCATGTGTGTGACGATTGTAGGCTCAGGGCAGACCGCAAGCGGCGGGGCGACGGATCTTTATCCGCGCGGTGCGCCCATCACCGCTTCCAGTTCGACGCGCTCGTCGCCGCGCTTGACGACGACTTTCACGCGTTGGCCGGCTTGAAGTTTTCCGAGCGCATCGGTGAGGTCGTAGATCGATCCGACTTTCATCACTCCGAGTTCGACGATCACGTCGCCTTGTTTCAAGCCCGCTTTGGCGGCGGGTGATTCGGGGCGCGTGCCGTTGATGCGCACGCCGGTGGTCGATTCGCCAGACGCATAGTCCGGGATCACGCCCAGCGTCGGGCCGCCGTGCGAGCGGGTGCTCTCTTTGTCGAACTTGGCGACGTACTCCTGCTGCGGCATCTTCGCCATCGATTTGACCAAGTACTGCCCCAGCGAAATCGCCTCGGCCATGCCATCATAGTTGATCTTGTCGGCGGTGTCGGTGGGCCGGTGATAATCGGGGTGCACGCCGGAGAAGAAGAACAGCACCGGTATTTTCTTGAGCGCGAACGATTGATGATCGCTGGGCCCCATGCCACCGCGACCCACCATCGGGCCGACATCTTTCACCACCAGCGGCGAAGCTTCGTCGCCCGCCTTCACCATCGCATCAAACGCCGGCGCGGTGCCTGATCCGCCGACGTATAGCAGCTCGTTTTGGATTCTGCCGACCATGTCGATGTTCAGCATCGCCGCGATTTTGTTCAGCGGCACGGGCGGATTGTCGACGAAATGCTGCGAACCGATCAGGCCCTCTTCTTCGGCCGTGAACGTGATGAAGATGATGGAGCGATCCAATCGCCCGCCGCGCACAAGATTGGTCGCCAGCTGGAGCACCGCGCCGGTGCCGGAGGCGTTGTCGTCCGCGCCGTGATGAATCTCGCGGGATCCGGGAATCATCGAGCCCAGCATGCCGCGACCGAGATGATCGTAATGCGCGCCCACGACGACATATTCGTCCGCGTTCGGCCCATGGCCGGGCAGCATCGCCATCACATTCTTTACTTCCGCGACGTTTCGCTTCAGCACAACTTTCCCGGTCGCTTTGGAGTTTGGCAGCTCGAACGATGCCGTCTCACTGGTCGCGTCGATCTTCGCCTGAAGCTCCGCCAGCGATTGCGACTTCGCCTGCGCGAGCAACGCCTCGGCTTCGGCCCGCTTGATATGAATCACCGGGATCGACCCGCGACCGCCCATCGAAGATCGGCCGAAATCCATCAGGCGGTCGGTGTCTTTTTCGGTTGGCGCGCTTGCAGGTTGAGTCGACGGCGCGGTTGCCGGACCAATCTTGCCGCCGAGATCGTTGGGCGGGCTGACGAGCAGCAGCGCGATCGCACCGTGTTTCTCCGCCTCGGCCGCCTTCGAGGTGATGGATGCCGCGCTGGACCATTGTTCTTCGCCGCTGAAGCGGCTCTTTCCCTTTTCATCGCGCGGTTCGTACCGCATCGCCAAGACAACTTTGCCTTTCACATCGACGCCGGCGTAGTCATCGTACTTCGTCGAATCATCCGGCTGCGAGACCCCGTAGCCGACAAACACGATCGGCGCATCAAACGCACCCTCGGCTGAGAAGCCGATGGGCGCGAACTGCTGGCGCAATGTCTTGGATTGTCCGTCGAGCGCCAGCGCGGTTTCGTCGGCGATCGTGATCGACGTCGTGAAATCGAATCGCTGGAAATAGTCCTTCTGCCCCGGCAGCTTTCGCAATCCCAGAGCCTCGTAACGCCTGGCGATGTAGTCGGCGGCCAGATCCAGTCCCTTCGTGCCAACGCCGCGGCCTTCTAGTTCATCGGAGGCGAGATAGGTGACGGTTTTCTTCGAGTCGACGACCACGAACGGATCGGCCAGCAACTGCAAAGATTCGGCGCGCTGCGGTGCGGCAGTCATCGACGGCGAGGCCGATGCGGAGATTGGCTCGCGAGACTGCCG
>JACMJD010000224.1 GCA_014380825.1 Phycisphaerae bacterium
GGGAGACCTGCTGGTCTCTGCCAGCTCCCCGAACAATGACGTGCATCGGTTCAAAGTGGACGGCTCGCCGGTGGGCTTGTTCCACAATTCGTCATCGCTCAACTTCGGCGAACAACTGGACCACGCCCTCAACGGCGATGTGCTCGTTGCCGGATTCTCGTCGAACAACGTCGTGCGTCTGGATCCCAACACGGGGGCATTGATCAGCTCGTTCGCCGCCTCGGGCGCACGCGGCGTGCACCAGCTCGGCAATGGCAACATCATGTGGACCAGCGGCGCCGGCGCGTTCGTGTTCGACGTGACCAGCCAGCAAAGCACCCTGATCTATCAGGGCAGCGGCCGATATGTCGACGTGCTCAACGTCCCGGAACCTGCGACCGGAATCGTGTTGGCCAGCGCAATGTCACTGTTCGCGATGCGCCGACGATCGCGCGTGAACCAGGACCGATAATCTCCAAGCCAGCGAGCTTGAGACTGTGGTGAAGCCCCCGTAGCGCTTGCGCCGATAAAGCTTGAGCGTGAACGACAATCTGCCTCCCACCGTTATTTCCGAGGACGATCTTTCCACGCGCCTGGCCAGTGCGCAGGTGCAGTTGGACGGGCTGCGCGAGCAGCTCATGGAGAGCCAGCGGCTCGCGACGATCGGCACGATCGCGGCCGTCATCGCGCATGAGTTTAATAACCTGCTCACGCCCATCGTCAGCTATTCGCAATTCGCATTGCAGTCGGCCGAAAGCGAGACGCCGGACCTGGAGTTGATCAAAAAGGCGCTCAGCAAGGCGTTTCAGAGCTCGACCAAGGCGGGCAAGATCTGCTCGTCGATGCTGTCCCTCGCGCGCGGCGAAACGATTTTTGGCCAGGTGTCGATCCAAAAGGCGATCGATGAAGTCCTGCTGGTGCTGGCCCGCGATCCGCAGAAAGACGGCATTGCGCTGCGCGTGCAAGTTCAGCCTGAGCTATACGTGTTCGGCGACCCGGTGCAGCTCGAACAAGTCCTGCTGAACCTGATGATCAACGCCCGCCAGGCGATGCTCGGCAAAGGTGGATCGCTCACGGTGAAGGCCGCGATGTGTGACGGCGATCAGGAACTGAAAATCCAGGTGATCGACACCGGCCCGGGCATCCCGGAAAAACTCCTGCCGAAAATCTTCCAGCCCTTCTTCACGACCAAAGGAACAGTCAAAAAAGGCGAATCCAAAGGCACCGGCCTGGGCCTGGCGATCTGCAAAGAGATCATCGAACACCACAAGGGCCGAATCGACGTCGAAAGCGCGGTTGGGCGCGGCACGACGTTCAGTATTCATCTGCCGGTTTATCGCGAAGCGCGGTAATCACAGAAATGCAAAGACGCACCGCGGAGGCGCAGAGAACACGGAGGCGCGCTCGGAATTCTGGCGCGCCTCCGCGCTCTCTGCGCGTTTGCGGTCAATCTTCTTTTTTCTCGTTATTGAGCTGACGTCTTCCCCGCGAAATCCTGAAGCGAAAGCTTTCCGTTCCCCCAACTTTCGGTTCGCCGGTCGTGGAATTGATGGCAGGTGATGCAGTTCGACGGCGCGGTGTCGGCCAGCGCGGGTTTGTCGTGTTCGGAGCGATGACACGTCACGCACGTTTCGATATTCGGTTGAAGCAACTGCTCAGTCTTCGTGCTTTCCTTCGCCTCGGTGTGACACGCGATGCATGATGCACCGCGGTGGGCGCGATGATCGAACTGGCTGGCGGTGAACCACCGTCGCGGTGAATCGGGGATTTGCGTGGGCACGCTGGTCAGCAGCGCATCGCGCGATGTCGCCAGGGCAGGCACCTCACCCTGCATCTCGTGGCAATATGCGCAGCTTCTCGTGCCCGCGTACGCCACGTACAACTCGGCAAGATTCGCATCAGGCGGACTGCTCGGTTGTGTGGTCGCATCTGATGCGCCCGTGACGCCGGGCGACAGCTTTTCCAACTGCTTCAGCACCGAATCTCGTTTCGCTTCGGGCAGCTCAGCGAACATGCTGTTGAGCTTCGCGATCGCTCCCTCATTCGCCGATTGCGCCTTCTTCGCCGGACGACCGCCAAGACTTTTTTGACCCGGCGTGAACTGTCCGATTCCCTTCAGGTCGGCGGCGCTCATCGACCGCAGCTGCGCGCGGACCAGGCTCATGTCTTCGTGTGCGATCGCGACATCACTGACCGGAAGTTTCAGCTCGTGACAAGCCTGACAATGCCGCTGGTAGCTGATCGGTTGCGTATACCGACCGTCACCCGACCCGATCGCACCGAGCGGACCATCCTTGTTCGTCTTCCATGGCGGCGGCGTCTTCTCGGCGAGCGGTTTGATGTCCGGCGACGGCTGGCGCTGCTCGTGACACAGCACACAATTCGACTGGATCTCCGGCTTCGTCATGTGGATCGCGTGATTGAATTTCAACACCGTTGGATCGACCGGCTTGCCATCCTTCTGCTCCAGCGCCCGGCCGAACTTTGGATGTTTGTTGGAGTCGAACGCGAGGATCGCGTTGGTAACCTCCGATGCGACGCCCTTCATCTCGCTCGATAGATCGCGGTGGCATTGCACGCAGGTCTGATCACGGTTGGCGGCGAGCGCTTCTCCGCCCTTGTGTTCGACGTGACACGTCACGCAGTTGGCGGATCGCGTCTTGTCAGCGCTGATGAAGTGCGTCTGATTCATCTGATGAACCGCGCCGTCGTGGCATTGCAGACAGGCCGCATCCGACACGGCCAGCGATACGTTCTTCAGCATTCCGGTCGCGCCGGCGCCGTCGTGACATCGCTTGCAATCGTTCTGCCATTGCCGATGCGCGCTGCTGAGCGGGCCGGGATCGTGCACCCGCGAGCGCGATGGCAGCCCATACACGATCGACCAGACAAGAGCGATCGCGAAGCACGCGAACGTGGTGATGAACCGTGCACTGCGAAATGGATGGCTGCGCCGAACGTAGAGCCGGTCGACGTGAGCGGAGCGGATCTTGGTTGATGTCTCGTCGAGCATGAGTTCGTCTATCGACGATGATTACGTGATTACGTGATTACGTGAGAAGATTCGCTTCGAATGCCTTCCTCACGCAATCACGTAATCACCTAATCACGTTCAATACCTCAGCGCCATCCACACATGCACCGCGCTCAGCGTCAGCAGCGCGGCCGTCAGCGGGACGTGGATGAACAGCCAACCGTGCAGCCATTTGTGCAACTTGAGTTGTCGATCCAAATCGCGCCTTCTCGCGCACAGACGTTCCATTTCGCACAGCGATTCGCGAAGCGCCGGCGGCAGTTGCGGGCGCTGCTCTTCGAACACCAAGGTCGCCCGCGCCTTATCCGCCAGCCGCAACCCATGTCGCGCTTCGCCGTTCTCGCGAAGGAACGGACGGATCTCTTCGCGATACAGTTTCTTCAACGGCTCAGCGCCACTCAGCGGCGCGGTGGCGATCGCCGTGAGCATGAACGTCTTCTGCTGATCGCCCAGCAGCCAGCGATTGCTGCGCGATTTGATCGCGACAATTTTTTCTTCCCGCCACGCCTTCAGTTCCGGCGAGCCTTCCATTGGTCCGCACACCGCCGACGCAAGCAGGTCTGCTTCGGCTTCCAGATGTTCGGCGACCAGCGGGATCTGCTCGTACACGGTTTCATCCGGCACTTCGCGTGTCATCTGCCCCGGCAGGATGTGCTGAAGGATCGCGCCGAGAATTCCCGAGCCGACGACGATATACAGCAGCCACATCAGCGTGGTCGTCATCACCCCGCCGTGATGGAATCCGCCGTGGAACCAGATGTACGGGAGCGCGAGGAAACCGAGGTACAAATGTGCCCGCACCCAGATTTCCGCGCGCCCGATTCGCCAGGTGCGAACTCGCTTTCGCACGCTTAAGAGCGCCGCGAAAAGCATGAACGACAGCCCGATGACGCCGAAGGTGATGCCCGCCCAGCTTCCACCGTCCGGGCCGTGCGGAAGCGTCGTGCAGAATCGCCAATATCCGATTGCGCCGATGGCGAGCAGGATTGGGCTGATGATCAGCCAGGGGCGATGTTTGCGGTCGAATTTCATGAGTCAAGAAAAGTGCTGCCACGAAGAACACGAAGGGAATAGAAGAAAAAGCTATCTCTTGTGCCCTTCGTGCAAAAATTCCTTCTTCAACGTGCTCGGAAAAATTCGCCCGCATCGACTCGGAAGGCCGCATCGTGCGGGCAGGCGTAGACGCAATTCGGATCCTGGTCGACGCTCTCGCACATATCGCACACCGCGGCCTTGCTCATCACGGCGATCAATCCGTTGCTTTCGCGCTGCGCGACCTCGACGGCCGAGCGATATGTCGCATCCTGCGACGCAGCGAGATAGTCATCGATCACATTTCGATCGACCACGCCGCGGAACAGCACGGCGTTCTCCGGATCGGTCTTGTTCGCCTTCTTCGCTTTGACGACGCTCTCGATCGCGCGCGCGGGTTTGAAATCGGTCGGGATCACCGGCAACTTCACGCGCGTCTGACGTCGCTCCATCAGTTTTTCGATCGCGGCGCGATAGGCTTTATCCTCGCTGTACGCCAGAAGTTCGTCATCACCAGCCGTTCCGGAGACATCGGCGTAGCACAACATCTTTCCGTGCGCCTCGAACGACAGCCCGCCCGGCAAGCTTGTCAGATCGAAATCCCTCGGCGGATCGAACGATGCGCTGGCGAGGCGCACCGGATCCTGCTGCTTGTAAATCTGCTCGCCCGGCTTCACCGGCAGCAGGTGCATCTCGATATTGCCGAACGGACAGTTCTCCGCGCACGCGCGACAGCCGATGCACCAGTCTTCAATGATTATCGCACCAGTGGGGCTTCGTCCGATCGATCCGACCGGGCATTCGCTCAGGCACACCGGATCATGACACGATCGGCAGCTCGTCGGCACCAGATATTTATCGAAGCGCAGGCCTTCGCGCTTCAGGCGCGTCAGGCCTTCATGTGAATCGGCGCAGGCGCGCACGCATTCGTCGCAGCGCGTGCATCGCTCGAGATCGAACAGCAACATCCGCGTGCCCTGCATCAGGCCCTGGTCGACGTACTCTTTGAAATCGAGACCGGGTTTGATCGGCGGCGCGCTGGCTTTGTTCTGGCGATCCTGGATCAACTCGTTCAACTGGCGACGAAAATCGGGATAGCCGACCACGAGCTCGTCGAACTCGCGACGATCGAGCGCGATCAGGTCGACATGATCGATCGCGCTGCATGTGGCCGTGCGCTTGTTGCTTGATCCTCGATCGTTCAACAGCGCGACTTCGCCGAAGTACTGGCCCTTCGAGAGATAATTCAGCACGACTTCATCGCCAAAGCTCTGCCGGCCGATCTTCACGAAACCGCGGCGGACGAGATAGAAATCTTCGGCCAGATCACCCTCGCGGAAGATCGGCTCGCCCGGGTCGAACGAGACGAAGTCGGCCGCATCGACCAGTCGCTTCAGCACCTCCGGCGGCACTTCTGCGAATAGCGTGCAATCGCGCAGCTCATTACCAAGCGCGCGATCGCGATACACTTTTTGCACAGCGGTATCCGGCGGCTTGGGTTGATCGAACCGCGCAGTCGGATTGCCAGCCAGGAACTTCAGCTTCTCGCTTCGCCAGCGTTTCTGATCGTCGTTCTGGAAGATCTTCAACAGGATGTTTCGCAGCATCTCCAGGCAATACACGTTTTCCTGCGCCACGACGTTGGCCGCGCGCGGGAGATAGCTCAGGCAGGTCATCTCGCCGAAGAATTCGCCCGCACCCATCGAGATGTCGAGAAGCGATCCACCCTCGGGAGACTTCGTCGCGTCGAGGTTCGGCCGCCACATGTTCTTTGGCGCGGCGGACTTCTTCGGCTTGCCGAAGAGCTTGCCCATCAACCCGCCCTTGCGCTGATTGCGGGCTTTCAGATCCGCCACTGATTTGGCTGGGTCGATGTAGACGCGAACTTTTCCGGAAACCACGTAGAACGCGGTCGATCCGTATTCGCCCTGCCGGCAGATGAATTCGCCGGGCTCGTAGCTTCGAAGCCAGACTGCGCCGGGGTTTTTGTCGAGCCAGTTTTTCGTGAGTGTGCTGAACAGATCGTAGCGGCGGATTTCTTCGGAGCTCAGCGGCTCGCCGCGCTCGCTGCCTCCCAAGGCTTGTGCGTCGTCCGCGCTCATCCGGCGAACGATCGTCGACGATGATGCTTGACTCATGCGAC
>JACMJD010000225.1 GCA_014380825.1 Phycisphaerae bacterium
AGAGGTGGGCGAACCCAACCTCAAAGTGCAGATGGATTTTTATCATGCGCAGATCGTCGAAGGCGATCTCGCGATGAAGTTCAAGAAGTATTTCAACAATATCGGCCATGTGCAGATCGCCGGTGTGCCGGATCGACATGAGCCTGACGAAAGCGAAATCGACTGCGGCTATCTGATGCGGCTACTTGACGAAATGGGTTACGAAGGATGGGTCGGCTGCGAGTATCGGCCTCGAGGAAGTACCGAAGAAGGGCTCGGCTGGATGCAGCGTTTGTCTAAGACGGCACACGCATGAAAGTTCTGATCACGGGTGGCGCGGGGTTCCTCGGGCGACGCCTCGTCAAGAAGCTGCTGGAACGCGGGACGCTGAAGGGCGCAGACGATAAAGACTCGAGCATCGATCAAATCGTGCTTGTCGACCTCGTGCAAGGCGCGCCTCTTCCCGACAAGCGCGTTCGACACATCGTTGGCGATATCGGTGACCCGGATTTCCTGAAAAGTACGATCGACGCGAACACGGATTCGATCTTCCATCTTGCTGCGATCGTCAGCGGCCAGGCCGAAGCTGACTTCGATCTGGGAATGCGAATCAACGTCGATGCGTCGCGGCACTTGCTCGACATCTGCCGCGGGCTTGGTCATCGACCCAAGGTCGTCTTTGCAAGCTCGGTGGCGGTGTTTGGAGGCGAGCTGCCAGCGATGGTGCTCGACACGACTGCGCTTACGCCGCAATCTTCCTATGGAACGCAAAAGGCGGTGATCGAGCTTTTCGTCAACGACTACACGCGCAAGGGCTTCATCGACGGCCGGGTATTGCGGCTGCCGACAATCAGCGTGCGGCCAGGGCGCCCCAACGCTGCTGCTTCTTCGTTTGCGAGCAGCATCATTCGCGAGCCACTGAACGGTGAGCCGGCGATCTGCCCGGTCAACCCGAACACGCGGTTATGGCTGCTGTCGCCGGAAACAGTCATCGAATCTTTGGTGTTTGGGCACGACGTTGCAGCCAGCGCCCTCGAAAATCGAAACATCAATGTTCCAGGTTTGTCGCTGACCGTCAGTGACATGGTCTCAGCACTGCAGCGGGTCGCTGGCGATGAGGTCGTCAACAGAATTGAGTGGAAAGCCGATGCGCGTATCGAACGTATCGTTTCAACGTGGCCCGGAGCGCTGGACTCACGCAGAGCTCTCGCTCTAGGCTTTCCGTGCGACGAAGACTTCGAAGACGTCATTCGCCAACACATTCGAAACGAAAGGTCTGACCGACGCTGAAAAAGCGACGCGGTTATAGCCGCTTCCGGCCCTTCAGCGCCGCGTCGATCAACGCATCGGCGACCCAGCGTGTCGTCGCCTGGACTTCGCGATCGCTGCATCCCCAGATGTCCTTCAGCACCACGTACGGCTCGATTCCGAAGATCAGCGATAACGCGCACAGCAATCGCCGGTACTCGCCCTGAGGCATGCGGGATTTCAATGGAGCCGCGGTGCGGCTCAGGATCGCCACTCGATGCCCTCTTCGATACGGCTCTTCGTCGATTCGGCCCGAGCGCTCAAGCGCCCAATGCTCGAGTGACAACTGCAGTGCAGCGCGCATGTGTGGCTCAAACTGCCGGAAGCGAGGAAACGTCTTGGTAAATAATTCCTGCAGTCGCTCGCGCCCGTCGACCTTGCGCGACTCAAAGCGGCGCACGGGTCCCAAACTCTCGCTGACGATGGCGGAGATCAACTGGCTTCGACTCGCGAAGTAGCGATACGCCGTGGCGCGTGACACGCCGGCCGCCGTGGCAACTTCGGCCACGGTGACCAGCCGCCCGTCCTCGGCCAGTTTCATCGCCTCCGCCAATAACAGCCGATAAGTGCGCCCGCGAGTGCCCGCAGCCGGACCCGGCGGCGGAACCGTAGCCCGGACGGGGGACTTGATCGGCATTGTTCCTACTGGACGGTGGCGAACCGACTCGGTATCGTAGCCCGACCGATGAGACATGTGTCTCAATTTTTTTAGTCGGTTCCAAACCCACCGCAACAGATCCCAACAAGGGACAGCGAAGGAGACATGCGCATTGCCACCTATCGTTGGGGCGGCCGTCGTCACGTCGGCGTGTTGTCGAACGACGCGCGCGAGATCGCCCCGGTCGAT
>JACMJD010000226.1 GCA_014380825.1 Phycisphaerae bacterium
CCGCCGGAGATTTCCGTGCCGCCGGAGTAGTTGATGATCGGCAACTTGGAGTTGCCGACGACTTCGAACAGCCATAGCCACGGCACCGGATTCCACGGCTCGCCGGTGCTGGCGAATTTTCGCAAGCTGGTGAGATCGTGTTTCTTCACCGGGCCTTCGCCGTGACGAAGCAGCGCGCGGATGAGCGTTGGAGAAATTCCCAGCGCCGTGACTTTGTGTTTCGCGACGAGTTCCCACAGACGATCGGCGCCGGGGTGATCGAGCGCGCCGTCGTAGAGCATCATGGTCGCGCCGATCAGCAGCGTGCCATAGATCAGCCACGGGCCCATCATCCAGCCGATATCGGTGGTCCACCAGAGCGTTTCGTCGGGATGGATATCCAGCCCGTGGTACATGTCCTGCGCGCCCTTGATGGGAAACCCGCAGTGCGTGTGAACGGCGCCTTTGGGTTTTCCGGTGGTGCCGGACGTGTAGATGATCATCATCACGTCTTCGGCGCTGGTGCGGGCGGTGGGGGATTCGGGGGACTGGCGGTCAACGATTTCGTTCCAGGAGTGCGCCTTCACGTGGCTTGGGCGTCCCGCCCGAGCGTCTTGTAAATCCGTGCGCGCGGGCGAGACGCCCACGCCACGTTGGTGGACGATCATGTGTTCCAACGTGGAAACGTTCGCCGCGGCTTCGTTTGCGATGGCGAGCATGTCGACGTTCTTCCCGCGGCGCGGGAAGCAGTCGCACGTGAACAGCGCCTTCGCATCGGCATCGGCCAATCGCGACGCGACCGCGCCGGCGCCGAATCCGCTGAAGAGCGGCAGGAACATCCCGCCGATCTTGATGATCGCGAGCATCGCGATCGCGCACTCGGGCGTGAGCGGCATGAACACGCCGATCGCATCGCCCTTGGCGAGTCCGAGCTCGCGCAGCGCGTTGGCGGTCTTGTTCACTTCTGTGCGAAGCTGCGCGTAGGTGAGAGTGCGTGCGTCGCCTTCCTCGTTTTCGTATTTGATCGCGATGCGCGAATCGAGATCGGTTCCTTTGTAGCGATCGAGCAAATTGGTGACGATGTTCATCTCGCCGCCCACGCACCATTTCGGAAACGGCGTGCCGCGCGAAAGGTCGACAATCTTGTCGTACGGCCTATCGAACTTCAGCTTGAACTCGTTGCGGATGATGTCATCCCAGAACCACCCGAAGTCGTCCGTCGATCGGCGCATCAGTTCGTCGTACGATTTGATGCCATGCCGATCCATGAAGCGTTTGAGATTGCTCTGCTCGATGTGTTCCTTCGTCGGCCGCCAGACGATCGGGCCGCCGAAGGTGGGGGTGTCTTCCATTCCAAATTCCTCCGCAGTTTCGCGGAGGAAAGAATACCGAAAGACGAAGCGGAATGCGCGACGTTAAAGATCAACATCGTCGAGCAGATCGTGGATAGGCGGATGCTTGTTGAACGGATTTGTCGCAACGCGTGCCAGCGCGCGGGTTCCGGCGTTCTTCACGTTGCCGAAATGCCGCTCGAAGCCATCGCCGGGTTGTAGCGCGACATCAAACGATGCGTCGGCCGTGTTCGGTTGCGTTGACGATGAATATCCCGCGACGCGCGCAAGTCGCACCTGGTAGTTTCCGGCTGTCAACCCGGTGAACGAGTATCGGCCTCTGCTGTCGGTGCGTCGAAACTTCTCGCCGGTGGTGAGCTTGCCGTCGCGGTTCTTGTCGAGGTAAACGACCCAGTTCCGCAGGGCGGCCTCGCCCGCGGTGCGCTTGCCGTTCGCGTCGGGATCGAGAAACACATTGCCCGCGATCGTGCCCAGCGAGGATGGCGTCGTCAGTCGCCACGGCTCGGTGCCTTTGCGCCAGTCGGTCGCGCGGAAGTAGAGCGTATTCGACGCGCTGGTGAGTTGATCTAAGGGGTGCAACGAATAAGGCGAGACCGGCGTCGTCCCCGCCGGAGTTCCATCTGATCGGAACACGCGCTGTGCAAAAGCGTGCGCGACGTCGGTCTGATCGAATCCTTTGAAATACAGCACATTGTCCGCGATGGCCGATTGAACGTGCTCCTCTGTGCCATCATTGACCCGAACCGTAGCCGATACCTTTTTCGTTCCGCGTGCCGTGCCGTCGCTGGTCCACAGATAGGTAAAGTTTTCGGTGAATACCGTCTTTTCGCGTATCCAAAAGAAAATTCGGCTGCTTGTGCTGGCCATGGCGCTGATGTCGCTGACGTTGACGTCGGAGGTCAGATCCTTGACCGCGACCGTGCCGGCTTCGGTGCCGTCGCTCTTCCAAAGCACATCGCGACTTCCGGCGCTTTCCCGGACCGCGAAATAGATCGACTTTCCCACGCCACCTAATACCACAGGGTTGTCGGCAATGCCCGAGAACGTGCGGACACGAACGGTGCCGGCCGCGGTACCGTCGGTGCGATACAATCCGCGGACGCCGTCTGCTTTGGCGAAGAACCAAACGCTGCTGCGAAAGCTTCGTACCGTCCTGCCCATAACAAGGAACGTGTTCACACCCACCGGCTTGAGCGGGATGGTGCCGGGGACGGTGCCGTTGGTGCGATACAGCGTTCCATCGGGACCTGCGGTTGTGTTGCAGAAGTAGGCATAGTTGCCGAGTGCGACGGGCGTGGTCGTCCCGGTGTTGCTTGAGAAGCTCGTCAGGGGGTACGTGCCGTCGGACGTGCCGTCGCTCCGCCAGACTTGCAGCGTCGTGATCGATGGATCACCGACTTCGAAATAGAGCAGTCGGCCCGCAAGCGTCAGGAGGTGCGGAGTCGTAGCGCCAAGCCCAGCGACCGGCTGTGTGCCCGCGACCGTCCCGTCTGTCGACCAGAGTCCCTGACCGCCGCTGACGAATAGCTTTCCACCGAGTTCGACGGAGTTGTAGTCGAAGCCCGGAGCGATGCCGTTGTCAAGCAAAGTGAGCGCGACGGTACCACCTGGCGTGCCATCGCTCTTCCACCAACGCACTTTCGGAATCTCGCCGCTTGCTGGGGCCTGCTCTGCGATGAAATAGGTTTCTCCCTTGAAGCTGGCAAACGCCGTTGGCCGCGAGTCATCGGTAAAGCCCGAACCTTCCCGATCAATGTCGGCGACAAGCTGCACGGCGAGCATCGTGCGCGGTTCGAGTGGATCAATGCACGGAGCCATGGGGCGGCGTTGCAGTTGGGCGTTGCGTTTCATCATGGTGAGGATTTACGTGCGACGTGAGAGATTTATATCCGCCACGAGATCATGACGTATCGGGCGTTCGTTGAATGGATTCGACGTGACACTTCGCGTCTCGTGCAGCGCGGCGCGCGCCGACGGGTTCTTCACACTGCCGAAGTGCCGGTCGACGGCCATTCGTTCCTGCTTTCAGAACGAGCGGAGATCGTACCGATGCGCGTTGTGCCCCGTCAAAAGGATTCAGGATTTCAGCCTGCTCCAGCGAAATCATACGAGGTTTTCGGCGCTGCTCCGATCACGTCAGATGTGCCAGAATCGATCCATGGTGGCGAAGGAGCATTCAGCCATGAAGATCGTGATCTGTCCGAAATGCGGCGCGAAGAATCGCGTCGATGAATCGAAGGCATCGCTCGCCCAGCCCAAGTGCGGGAAGTGCGCCTGCCGCTGGATCTCACGGAGACCGGGCCGGCGGTGACGGACACGGCGAATGGTCATCCGCAAATCGTCACCGATGCCACATTCGCGCGCGATGTGCTCGGCGTGAAAGGTCGGCCAGTGCTGGTAGATTTCTGGGCGCCGTGGTGCGGACCTTGTCGGATGCTCGCGCCGACGCTCGAAGAGTTGGCAACCGAAGCGGATGGGAAATATCTGATCGCCAAAATCAACACCGACGAGAATCCGCGGACGTCATCGGAATACAGAATTTCCGGCATCCCGGCGATGCTGATTTTCAAAGACGGCAAGCAGGTCGATCAGTTGATCGGATTGGCGCCAAAGCAGGCGATCGTCGCGACGTTATCAAAATGGCAGTAATCTGGCGCGGCTCGTTACACATCCAACGGAAAGGCTCACATGTTTGTCGGCGTCGGCGGGTTGTTAATTCTGATCCTTGATATCTTCTGCATCATGCAAGTCGTGCAGAGTTCGATGGACGGAATGAAGAAACTCATCTGGATTCTGCTCATCCTTTTTCTACCGCTGCTGGGGCCAATCCTCTGGCTGCTGATCGGGCGCGGCGGCGCGTGAAGCGCCCGGCGCGGGGCGAAATTCCGATCGCATGAAATCACTCGGGCCGCTACACCGGCGGCGTCGTCCGTGCTATTGTTTTGTATAGGAGAGTGCGGATGGCTGACCCGATTTTCAGCGTGGTGATTGTGACCGCCGCCCCAACGGGCATGGCTGCGGAAGCGGGCGGGGCGTTTGTGAAAATCGACGGGCGCGAGGTGCTGCTGCGGAGCGTCGAACTGTTTCTCAATCGCGATAACGTGAAGCAGATTCAGGTTGTCTTCGAGCAGGATTTCCTCGAAGAAGGCCGCAAGAAATATGGCGGACACTTCGGATTTTCCGGCGTGAAAGTCATCGGCGGCGGGCCGCGCTGGATCGATCAGCTTGCGGTTGCAGCGGGAAAGATTTCAGACGAAGCGACGCACGTGCTCGTCCACGATGCAGCGCGGCCTGCGGTGTCGTACCTGGATATCGAATCGATCATGGACGCGGCCAACAAGCATCCGGTCGCGACGCTGGCGACGCCACTGCGTTCGCCGCTGATCGAAGTGGACGAAGGCGGTGCGGCGCTGGCGTACCATTCGCCGCAGAAGTTCATGCACATCGTCACGCCGCAGGTGTTCGCGAAAGACAAATTCCGCGAGCTGCTGAAGGACAAGCAGGATTTCCACGCCAGCCAGTTCACTCTGTGCAAAGGATCACCCCTGAACGTGCGCTGCGGTGGCGGCGGCGACGTAACGCTCGTGAAGGCGATGCTGCACATGCTGCCCAAGCCGAAGATCAAGGCGCCGCTGAGTCCATTTGATGAAGCGCAGTGGTGAGCGCGCGCTCACCCCGCGCCCGCTCTCTCGCGGAGCAAGCGGATTCAACTCTTTCACGTCAATTGAAACTCTCGCCATGACGGCTTACGCTACCAGGCGATCGGATGCGGGCATCCGA
>JACMJD010000227.1 GCA_014380825.1 Phycisphaerae bacterium
CCGCCACCTGCGGGCGGCGGCGCGTGCGTCGTAGTTGTTGTCGTCGGAGCAGCCGTAACCGGCGGCGCGGTCGGAGCAACCGCGGCGGGTCGTAGTGCCGGCGCTTCCGGCTCAACAGCGGGTGCTTCAGGTTCGATGGCTGGGGCTTCTTCGATTGGCGGTGCGACCGGCTCATCGTCGGCCGCCGGCGCGATCGTCGTTGGTGCTCGACGCACTGGCGCGATGGTCTCTTCTTCTGTGACGGTGGGCGCAGTTTCTTCCTCGGGCGGCGCTTCGGCGGTGAGCGTCGTCGTCTCGCTCGTCGTGTCGGACGGTGCGTCCTCGTCTTCGCCGGCTTTCTTTTTGCGCGAGCGCGCAACCTTAGCCTTGGTAGCGGTTTCAATCGGCGGCGCGGTCTCGACGGCGGTGCCGCCGCCGCCCTCGCTTCCATGCCCCGCGAACCACTCGCGGATCGATTCAGCCAACCCGAGGCTCACCGTGCTCTGGTGATTCGGGACGGTCAAACCTTCGGTGCGCAGCTTCTCGAGAATCGCTTTGCTCTCGACGCCCAGCTCTTTTGCCAGCGAATTGACGCGAATACCCTTTGCCAAAACAAACCTCCAAATGTCAGTTGCCAGTTATCAGTTGTCAGTTGCCAGTACCCGCATTTTGCTGGCAACTGGCAACGGACAACTGGCAACTTCTCATACTTGTCGTTCAGCGTCCGTGACCGGCGGGTCGATACGACCTTCCGCCAGCGCGGCCGCTTCATCGTCCTCGGAACTGTCTTCGTGCTGCGCGCTGGCGTGTGATCCATCATTCGGGATCTGCACGGCCTGCTCTTCGGGCGACAGCTCGGATTCATCGCCGCCGATGATCCCCTCACTGTGAGTCGTGATCTCCGGCGCAAGCCCTTCGGTTGCCTCCAGCGCGCTCGGCATCGTGCTGGAGCTTTCCGTCGCCAATCCATCGCCGTCAGCGGGTTGGTCTTCCACCGGAGCCGAACCCTGCAACAGCGGGTTGAACGAGCCGACCGACCCGCCACTTGTCGCGCTGTCGGTCGCCTTGGCCGAGGCACTCGCGCTGAAGCCCGCCGCTTTCGCGGCCGCTTCGTCCGCCTTCTTCTGTTCCTGTTCCTTCTGAACGACCTTCGCCTCCACCGCGCATCGGTCGATCACACTCTGAGCGACTTCCTCGGTCAGGCCCACCTCTTCCATCAGCGGCCCGATGCCGACTTCTTCGATGTCGCGAACGTCGATCAAACCCAGCGCGATGATCTTGTCGACGTGTTCCTGCGTGATGCCCTCGATCTGCTTGAGCGTCGCGTCGAGACGCGTCACGCCCTTCTGGAATTCCGGCGGCGTGAGGATATCGATGTCCCAACCAGTCAGTCGCGCAGCCAACCGCACGTTCTGCCCGCGCTTGCCGATCGCCAATGAAAGTTGATCTTCATTTACTACGACGGTGGCACGGCCAAGCTCGAAACAAAGTGAAACTTCCGCCACTTCCGCGGGTTTCAGCGCGTTTTGGATCAGGATCTGCGACGATTCGTTCCAGCGCACGATATCGATCTTCTCGCCGCCGAGTTCTTCGACGATGTTCTTGATTCGGCTTCCGCGAACGCCGACGCACGCGCCGACCGCATCGACCTTGCTGTCGATCGAGCTGACCGCGATCTTCGTGCGATGGCCGCTTTCGCGGGCCAGGGCCTTGATCTCGATCGTGCGCTCCCCGACTTCCGGCACTTCGCGCTCGAACAGGCGCTTGATCAATTCCGGATGCGAACGACTGAGAATGATCTTCACGGCGCTGGGCGTGTCGCGCACTTCCAGGATCAATGCCTGGATTCGCTCGCCGGGCTCGTGCGATTCGCCGGGAATCTGTTCCGAGCGCGGCATGATGCCTTCGATATTTCGGTTCAACGTGATGATCATCGTCGGCCCTTCGAAGCGGGCGATGGTGCCCGTGACGATCGTGCCGACGCGATCTTTGTATTCCTCGTAAATGCTGCCGCGCTCGTCCTGACGGATGAGCTGGATCATGACCTGCTTGACCGTTTGCGCGCCGATTCGCCCGACCACGGAAAGCGGCAGCTCGCTCGGCTCGCCGTCAGGTTGGGCGCGGAACGCGCGGATGTCGCCGCTGGTGCGGTCGAGCGTGACCGTGAATTCGCTTGTGTCTTCTGTATTAAATTGCTTGCGCAAACCCGAAGCGATCGCCTGCTCGATGTCAGTGTAGATCTGGTCGCGTTCGATGTTTTTGTCGCGGGCAATGCCGTCGACGATGCGCACTAATTCGGTATTCATCTGAAAGAATTCCTCTCTCGCTATTCAGTTTTAGAATTTCCCCCTCTCCCCGTACTCG
>JACMJD010000228.1 GCA_014380825.1 Phycisphaerae bacterium
AACGCGAGCGCATTGCTCCCTCGCCCGGTACGCCGGGAGAGGGTTGGGGTGAGGGCCTTCATCTCCGACGATCAATCCTCGTCGCGCTCCTCGCCGCCCTTCCGTTCGTCTCGATCCAGCTCATCTTCAACAAAGGCGTCACCGGAAGTTTCCTCACCACGCCTTACCGCGCGTACTTCGACGACTTCCAGCCCAACACCGGCCTCGGCTTCGCGCGTGATGATCGCAGCGCTCATCCGAAAACCGATCTGCAACAAAAGCACGATCTTTACGATCGATTCCTCCGTCCCCTGCTTGGCATGAGCCGGTTCGAGATGTTTACGCGCTGGCGAATCAAGTTCACGGCATTCGCGACGCTGCCGAGCGACTTGCAGTTGATCCTGGTGCCCCTCGGCGCGTTCGCGGTGCTGCGCGATCGGCGGCGCATTGTCTGCCTGATCACGCCGATTTTGTTTCTCGCGCTCTATTCGCTTTATCCGTACTACATGACCTATTACGCGCTGGCGATCGCACCGTGCGTGATCGTGCTGGCGCTGTCGGGCGCTCGCGCGGTGATCGATCTTGCGCGGCGGAGCAGCAGCTCGATCGGCGATGCGGTTTACGTTTTCGTCATGTGCGCGAGCGCCGCAATCTGCATCGCGGCACTGCCCGAAACGCGCCTCGATTTCGGCGAAGAGCTGGACGCGATTCCGGGCCTCGGCAACATCAATCAGGTGTTGCCGCTTCGCGCCAAGCCGCCAGCGGTGGTGCTGTTCGCGTACACGCCTGATGCGTCGCCGCACGAGGAGCCGGTTTATAACTGGGACGTCGCCAACCCATTCGATGCGCCGATTATTCGGGCGCAGGATCTGGGCGAATCGCGCAACCGCGAGATCATCCATTACTTCGCGGCGCGCCACCCCGAGACAAACTTCTACCGCTTCGATCGCGGCCTGCGCCAATTGGAATTTCTTGGCACCGCCGAGCAGCTTGTCAGGCGAAACTTTACCCAGCCGACGACAGGACAATAGAAAAATTCTCCTGTCGCAACACGATTCTTTCACTTGACTCATGCGCGATACGCTGCTGTGATGATGTGAGTCATGAAGCAGCGCTTCCACACCATCATCAAGCCGGAGCGTAACGGATGGTTCGTGGGCTGGGTCGAAGAGGTTCCCGGCACGATCACTCAAGGCAAGTCTCTGAACGAATGCCGACGGAACCTGAAGGATGCGCTGGAGCTGATGATTGAGACGCACCGCCAGGAAGCTCGTTTGCCCTTGGATGACAGTTGCATCCAGGAAGCGATCGAGATCGAGACGGCGGAGAAGGCGGAAGTTTCGAGCGGACAGCTCCAGATGTCTCAGTAGCAAACAGCCTCACGTCACGCCGTTGCACTTCGAATTGAATCAGGATTGAGTTCCGCTCGTCGACCGGAACACAAGCACAATCCCCGCGCGCTTCCTCACGGCAGCCCAGAGCGTGCTCGCGCCGGGCGGCATGCTCTGCTTCAGAACCAGCATTACTTCGAAGGCTGCGTCGCAGTGGGCAACGGATCCGGAACCGGTCCCCCCGGCGTGATCGGCTCTGTCCCCGGCGCCAACATCACCGGCGTCCCTTCAGCCCCCACCAGTTTCTGGATCCCCGTAAATTTCGGCTTCGGCAATTCGTTCTGTAGCCGCTTCATCTCCGCCCGCGCGCCGTTCAGCTTCGCGGCCAGGCTTGAGCGCTCGCCCTGGAGTTTCGTGCGATCGGTTTGCAGATCGTAATAGATGCCCGGATACGGCATCCGCACGAGGCGGCCATCCGGATCGCGATAGATGCTTTGCGATTCGATCTCCCGCAGCGACCGCTCAATCGATTGGATCTCGCCGTCGATTTCGTTGACGCGCTTCTCGTTCGCTTCGCCTTCGCTTTTCACTTTTGAAATTTTTTCGTTCACCTGCTTTTCAATTTCCTTCAGCCGATCCATCTCCGGGCGATCCACCCACGTGCTGCCCCAGCGATACAAACCCTGGGCCGCCAGCGCTTCCTGCAGGCGTGTGTCCTGCTCGGTAAACTTGCGGAACAATAACTGGGCGACGCGATTCTTCCGCTGATCCTCTGGCACTGTCGCCAGGGCCTCGGCGATGTTATCGAGAATGAACTTGTTGACCGGCGCTGCGGTGATCGCCTGCTCATAATGATTCAGCGACGGCATCGTCGCGTTTTGACGCGAGAGGATCACCGCCAGATTGTTCAGCGTCGGCGCGTGATCTTTGATGACCGTGTTGACCGCGTCAAACGATTTCCGCGCCGGGGGCAACTGGTTCTGCTGAAACTGCATCACGCCGCGAAGATAGAGCGCCGGCGCGCACTGCGGGTCGTTCTCCAGCGCTTCGGCGATGAGCGGATCGGCATCATGTAATCGCCCGTGCTCGACATATCCGCGCGCCTGCGCTGCAATCGCCAGCGCCTTGTCGGCGTACTGCGATCGCTCCTCGGGGCTAATCCACTTGTTTCCAAGCTTCACGAGTCCGCGGTCCGCCCGATCCTGCCAAATCGCCAAATCCTTCTGCGCCTCGGTGGCGGCGGGCGTGTCCTTGTTTTGTTCGATGAAGCGGTTGAAGCGATCGATGACCGCTTTCACATCCGAAAGATTTTCAACCGATCGCCGCAGCGACATCAGGTCGGACGTCGCCCGTTCCGGCGTGCCTTTGGCGGCGTCCTTGCCAAGCTGGATCGATTTCACCTTGTCGGCCGACACTTCTATTGTCTTGCCGTCCGATGTGGCGATCGTCCAACCGCGATCGGTCTTCTTCACATCGCCTTCGAGCTTGGTGCCGTCATTAAGGATGACGATGTCGGCCAGTGCGAGCGACACCGACGTCATCACGACGACGAACACGATGCAGATGAACTGGCGCATGCGGACTTCCTTGCGGGCTTGGCTACCGCTCATCTTTCGCCGGCGCCGTGCTTGGCGAACGCGTCGGCTGCGGCGCGGACAACTGGCCTGGATTGAGCCCCATCGCAGGCGTGCCTTCGACCCCGATCACCTTCTGAGTGCCGCCGAAATTCGGCTTGGGCATCTGCGCCTTGATGCGGAGGATCTCAGCGTCGGCGAGCTCCACCTTGGTGGCGAGGCCCGTGCGCTCGAGCAGGAGGCGATCTTCCTCTTTTTGCAGTTCGAAATACACCGGCGGAAATGGCATGCGGATGAAGCCCGGGAATGGCACGGGGGTGTTCATGAAGATTCGGTGTATCCTCGCTTGCACGTACGTGAGCCGTTCATCGAGCTGCCGCAACTGCTCGCGATCATCCTCCACTGGTTCTAGAACCGCCGACACGCGGTCGTCGAAGTCCTTCTCCTGGTCGCGAAGCTTTTGCTTCGCCTCTTCGTCGATCCACAACGTTCCCCATCGATACCACCCCTTGGCGGCCATCGATTCCTGGAGGCGCTTGTCCTGCTCGGTAAATTTGCCGAGCAGCACGTGCGCGGTCTTGTGCTTACGCTGGTCGTCGGACAAGGCAGCCAGCGCCACGGCGACGTTGTCGAGGATGAGCTTGTTGCCCGGTGCGGCGGTGATGGCCTTATCGTAGTAAGTCAGGGCCGGAATCCGCGCGTTCTGCCGCCAGAGGATCACGGCGATGTTGTTCAGGCTCGACGCGTGATCGATCCGCTGCGCGAGGACCGCCTCGAAACACTTGCGTGCCTGCGGCAGATGGTTGTTCTGGTATTCGACCGCGCCGAGCAGGTAGAGCGCCGGCGCGCACTCGAGATCGGCCTCCAGCGCTTGAGTGATCAGCGCGATGCCGTCGCGATGTCGGCCTTGCGCAATCAGCTCGCGCGCCTGGTCGCTCATCCATAGCGCCTGGTTGGCGAATTCGCTGCGCTCGTGGCGCGTGACCCACTTGCTTCCGAGTTTCACGAGGTCTCGGTCGAAACGGTCCTGCCAGACGAGCAGATCCTTCTGCGCCTCCGTCGCGGCGGGCGTATCTTTGTTTTGTTCGATGAAGCGATTCAAGCGATCGATGATGATGTTCAGATCCGAAAGATTTTCCACCGATCGACGCAGCGATTTCAGGTCCGCTGTCGCCCGCTGCGGCGTGCCGGTGGTCGCATCCTCGCCAAGCTGAATCGACTTCACCTTCTCGGCCAAGACCTCGACCGTCTGGCCGTCCGATGTGACGATCGTCCAGCCCTTGTCCGTCTTCTTCACATCCCCTTCGAGCCGCGTGCCATCGGTGAGAATGATGGTGTCGGCGAGCAAGCCGCGCGAGGCGATCAAGAGCGCGATTAGGAAAACAGCGTTGCGCATCGACTGCCTCTCTAGCCCTTGGACACTCGCAGCACGTCAAACGATAGTGATGCGAGGGAAAATGATCCACGAATGAACACGAATGTTCACGAATAACTCAAATCAAATCGGGAGACTGAATTTATTCGTGTTCATTCGTGTTCATTCGTGGAAAACTATTTCCCGGCTATCACCGGTTCAAGCAAGTTCACCCGCGGCGGCTGCGGATCATCCCCATCCGGTCTTCGCCAAATCCGGTTGGCGCTGGCGAGGACGACGGTTAGGCCGCAGATCAGCATCACGGCGATCAGCGACAGCAGGAGCGTCGCGTTCGTGATCTGCACCGCATCTCGCGTGCCCGCGGCCTTGGCGAGCTGCGCGCTGATCGTGTTGATCTGGATCAGGCTCATCTCGATTGCGCCGGTGGTTGTCGTCGTCAGCACGAGCAACATCGGCAGGATCGTGACCCAGAGGTATCGGCGCTTCCCCGTGTTCGACAGATACGCACTGACGATTGCCAGCGCCATGACGGCGAGCATCTGGTTTGCGATGCCGAACATTCGCCAGATCACATCGAACGGGCCGGAGTTCATGAACCATGCCCAGCCGAAGACGA
>JACMJD010000229.1 GCA_014380825.1 Phycisphaerae bacterium
CAAAGGCGAGAGAGAGCGCGGCACGGAAGCGGAAGTCATCGTCGTGCCGAGCGTGCATTGCGACGTGGATATCTTCAATCCCGCTGCTCACAAATCGACAAACCTGCCTCGCTCGATTGAAGAGGCGCGGTCGATCATTGCAGCCTTCCCACTCTGCCCCACTCTCATTCTGGCGAGCGGAAATGGATTGCAGGCGCATTGGGTCTTCACTGAACCTCATCGCGTCACAGACGACGCTGCAAGGCTGCAAGCTAAGGCTGTGATAACTGGTGTGCAACGGTTGTTGATCGATCACGCGTCAACGAAACACGGATGGAAAGTCGATCCCACTGCCGACCTCGTGCGCCTTCTGCGAATTGCGGGAACGTGGAACCGAAAAGAAGAAACGCCAAAGCCCGTGAAGTTCGTCGTACGCACTGGCAAGCGATATGGGTTCAACGAAATCGAAGCGGCGGTTTCGACGGATCGACTGGCCGCAATTGTCGCGGAACTGAGCGGCGGCACGGGAAAGAAAACACGCGTCAAGACGGGAGACGGAGCGGTCCAAGACTCGCCCCCGTTCGTTGCTGTGACGCCCAGCGCTGACGATGAATCGCTAATCGCGATGATGCTGGGCGCGAGCAACGGCGACAAGGTGCGGAGTCTGTGGGAAGGCAATGCAGTCCCATACCCGTCTGAATCGGAAGCGGTGCAGGCGCTGCTCTCGCATGTGGTGTACTACACGCGCGACACTGCTCAAATCGAGCGGATCGCGTCGTCATCACGGTTGTGCAGTCATAGCCAAAAGTGGATGGAACGTGCGGACTACCGCGAACGCTCGATCAACAGCGCAATTGAGTTCATCGCGCCGATGACAGCGACGGCTGAGGCTGCGGTAGAAATTGCCGCTCTGCCTGCCGATCTGCCGGATGATTCCGCGTTCTACGCGCAGCAAGCTGTAAGTGTTCGGTCCGATGAACTGCCCCAACCAGTGCGCGAGATTGCGGATTACCTCGCGGCCTCCCGGCAAAGATTGGTGACGTTGGCCGAAATCATCGCAGCGTGTTTCGCGATTTCATCGGTTACCGGCAAGCGGGCGCGGATCGTGAACCGGGGTCGGATTTACTACCTGAATCTCTTCATGGCGATCACAGATGAAAGCGGGGAAGACAAAAGCGGGTTGCACGAATTACTCGCGGCGCTTCTGACGGAAGGCGACGAACCTGTCGCGCCTTCCGTCGATGTCATGTCCGATTCGACGATGGAAGCATTCATCAAATTTAACGGCGGCACGTTGGCGGCAGAGAAGAGCGGGGACAAGCTCTCACAGCGTCGGCGCGAGCGTGAAATGATCGCTCGGCATCGCGAAGACTTGGAAGGCTCTGCGGCGCTCGTGGATGAAATGCGGGCGTTCATGCAACAGATGATTCCAGAAACACAACGCTCGCGAAACGGTGCTCTGTTTTGCAAGTTGGCGGACAATGCGGACGTTGTGACGCGCACGAAAGGTGAAGGCGTTGGCGTCATCGGCGATGCGTGCATTTCCATTCTCGGCTTCACAACGCCGGACAGATACAACGTCGAAATCCGCAATCCCCAAAACATCGAAGCGGGCGTTGCCTTTCGAATCGTGCCTGTGAATCTGAAACAAACGCAGTTGATCGGCTATTCATCGCGCGAGGCGGATAAGCCTGCGGCGCAAAAGGCTCTCGTGGAATTGCGGGCGCTGGTCTGCGGTGTCGCCGATCTTTCAAAGCGGATCAATATCGTCTTTACCGGCGACGGCGATCCGCTCGGGCAATCGCGGGACAAGTTCGCCGGTACTCCGCTCGCCCAGCATTTTGGAAAACTACGTCCCGAAGAGTGGAAGCGACTCAAAAACAAGCTGCTGATACAGGCGGCAAAGCTGGCTGGACTTCTAGCATTGGCGGCAGAATCGCAGCGGCAGTCAACGCTCGATCCGTTCTTGAATGTGGAATCCGTCGAAAGCATCGACGCAAGCCCGTATCTCGATCTCGCCTGCCGGATCATTGGCATCTCGCATATCTCGAACGCCTTCCATGAAGTGCTGTTGACGGAACAGGCGGAACGGATGAACCGGGTCTTCGATGTGGTGCGCCGCGCTGGGAAGCATGGTTGCCCCCGCTGGCGGCTGGTGCAGCGGAGCGATCTTGACGGGCGCGTTGTAGACGACGCAATTGGGATGCTGCTGAACAAAGGCGACGTTGCCAAAGTGCCCACCGATGGCGGCAAGTCATTCGTCTACCGGGCGGTGCGATGATGCACAAAAGCGAAAAGCGGGACGCCTATCGGCGAATGATGTACGCCGTCCGCACAAAGCGGCTGATTGAAATCGGCATCGGGAGTTACAGTGATTATCTCGCCGGGGCGTGGTGGAAAGAGCGGCGGGAGAGATACCGTCAAGAACATGCGGGCGCGTGTGGCAGCGTCCAGTGTCGGTACTGTGAAACACGCGCGGCCGATCTTCACCACACAAGCTATCAACGGCTGGGCGCGGAAGACGATGCGGACTTGCTGCCTCTCTGCCGTGAACATCATGCCGAGTGGCATACGTTTGGTTCGGTCCAACCGGCAACGGCAGCACAGCGGGAAATTCTTCGCCGTCACGGATACGCGGAAGCCTTCATATCGTCGGCGACGTTCGGGCGTACCTTCAACCTCATCGGTGCGCTGGGACGTGGAGAAGTGAGAAGCCCGCGCGAGTTTGGTTAGTGGGTGGCGGGTCGGTAGTGGGTCAATTTAAGGTAACAATATACCTGTTGCACTCCCGCTCTGGGATTGGTGGATTCGGTTAGGAGAACAGCCAAACGAAGAACGTGATAAGTGGCGACCATAGAAGGACGATGACAAAGAAGGCCAGCATCGCAATCACCGCAATCGCTGACGCGGATAGGCGCTTCTTTCGCCGTCGAATCGGTGACTGGTAATTGAGCGGTGGTTTCGGCTCGCTCATCGCGCCCGCTTCTTCGTTGTCGGCTTGCGTGACTTCGCTTTGTCCGATGCCTTCACCAATCCCGATGACTCAACAGTTGTTGTGCGTGTCGTGGTATCAAATCTGATATCAAATCTGGTATCAAATCGGTCGTTCGCCAACAACACTGTCAAGCGAAAAACAACGCTCGCGTGTTCTTTTTTCGCATTTCCAGTGCTGCGCCTTCAGCCGCTCGGCCACCTCTCCAGGTGCTCTTCGCCGACAACCGCGTCTGGTTCACCGGTGAAAAGTTTGGGGATTCTAGCGGGAGCGACGAAATCTCTCCATACGTCGGCGGTGTTTGGCGCAGAGGCCCGTTCCGCCAGCAATGAGCGAGCAGATGATCGATCGTTCCGGGACGATCGTGAGGCCGATCGTGCCCGGTACGCTGATGTCCAATTGAGAATCGGCGGGTGCTCGCCGGGCGCGAAACTGCGATTCGAAAGTCCGTTGTTGGTGAGCGTGCCAGTGTACGTGAGCCGCGAGTGGAAAGAAGGCGTGGACAACGCGCTCGGGTCGACAATGTCGATTACGCCGTCGCGTCATCCGCGAACAGCGGTAGCGCAACCGTGTCGTTGGAATATCGGCGTTGCTGCCGAAATCGGCGGAATGGTTCGTGGCCGCGTCGCCATGTCAGAGGGACGGCTCTTCCAGCGGCACCGGGCACACATCGCGTCTCCCGCAGCCGGGGCAAAGGTGGCCTTCCCAGAGCGAGTTGAATTCTTCGAGCACAGAATCGATCAGGCCCGGCGATTCGGTCCAGATGCCCAGCTCGAAATTTCGCCGGCCATCCGCTTTCGCGCCAAGGCCCGCGCCGGTGAGGTTGGCGCTGCCGAGGTACATTCGCCGCGCGTCGAGAATGATCGCCTTGGCGTGAAGCCGCGGGCAGCGGCGGATCGTCAGCCCGCGCGGCAAAGCGCGCTTCATTTCCGCCAGCGCCGGGGCGGAAGGAACGCCCGCATGTAGAAGGCGGACTTCGACGCCCTTCTGCGCGAGCGATCGAAGAACCTGCACGATCGATCGCGCGCGACGCGAGCCGTCCGGCACGAGCATCGCCTTCAGGTCGGCGGTCATGATGTCGACCGATACGTCCGCGCTGCAAATGCCGTCGACCACGATGCGCGAGAAATGCTGTTCGTTGACGACGAGTTCCGCCTCACCGCGCGGTGGCTGCTTGAGGGATTTGTACTTCGCGACGGCGAGCTTCATGCAATATGCATCGGTCAATCGCGCAGGTTTCGCTCAAGGAATGATCCGATCGCGCAGGGGTGGATCCGCTCGACGGGATCGTGTGCGTTGAACGCTAGCCGCTGAAGCGGCTAGCCCGCTCTTCGTCGGTGAAGGGCGTCGCCCGCGATTGAATCCATTGCAGGTACAGACCGTGAGGCGGCGCGGTGGAGCCGGCGGCGCGACGATCCTTGGCGGTGAGCATCTCGCTGATGTCGTCCGGCGTGAATCGACCGAGACCAACCTCAACCAGCGTGCCGACCATGATGCGGATCTGGTTCCACAGGAAACCGCCGCCTTCCACGCTGATCACCATGCGCGGCTGGCGATAGCTGATGTCACAAGCGTGGATCGTTCGGATCGTGCTGCCGCGCCCGTGATGCGGACGGGCGAACGATTTGAAATCGTGTTGGCCGACGAATAGCTTCGCCGCCTCGCGCATTGCGTCGAGATCCATCGGTTTCCAGCGATGCCAGCACAGGTCGCCGTGGAAGACATTCCGATCCAGCGCGTGCCAGATGTAATACTGATAGCGCTTGCGCGTCGTCCAGAAGATTGCGTCGAACTCCTCATGCGGCGCGGGGCCGACGGAGCGGACAATAATGTCATCCGGCAGCGCGTGATTGATCGCCCGGCGAAGATCATCCACCGGGATTTGCGTCTTGTCCGTATCAAAGTGTGCGAGCTGCCCTTTCGCGTGCACGCCCGAATCTGTGCGGGATGCTCCAACCAGGTTCACCGGATGCCGCAGCACCTCGACCAGTGCGCGCGCTACCGTTTCCTGAATCGTCGGAATCCCATGACCGGCTTTGGGCTTCGGGCCCTTCCAGAGATAGTTCGCCCACTGAAACTGCCAGCCGTGGTAGTTTGTTCCACGGTAAGCGAGGGTCATCTTGTAGCGTTTGAACGGTTGATCCACGGGTTACCGAGTCATTTCGGTTGCAGATCAGACCAATCGTTCGGCGATCTGCACCGCGTTCGTTGCAGCGCCTTTGCGGATCTGATCCCCGCTCACGAACAGTTCGATCCCGCGTCCGTCTTCGCGGCTTATGTCCTGTCGAATTCGACCGACGAGCACGTCGTCTTGGCCGCTGGCTTCAAGCGGCATGGGGAAATGATTCTTGGCGCGATCATCGACGATCTTCACGCCCGGCGCTTTAGAAAGGATTTCGCGCACCTGGTCTGGTGTGATCGGGCGTTCGAATTCGAGGTTGATGCTTTCGCTGTGTGCTCGCGGGATCGGCACGCGGATGCAGGTTGCGGTGATCATTATGCGCAGATCGCTGAAGATCTTGCGCGTCTCGTTCACCATCTTGTTCTCTTCTTCGTTGTACCCGTTCTCGGCGATCGTGGTGTTGTGCGAGAAGAGATTGCTCACGATCTGATGCGGGAATTTGTCTTTCGTGATCGCTAAGCCGCAAGCGGCCTGTTTCATCTGCGCTTCGAGTTCATACAAGCCCCACGCGCCCGCGCCGCTTACGGCTTGATATGTGCTCACGATGATCCGCTTCACGCGGTTGGCCTTGTGCAGCGGCCAGACCGGGACGTTCATGATGATCGTGCTGCAATTGGGATTCGCGATCAGCCCGGCGTGCTTGAAGATCATTTCCGGATTCACTTCCGGCACGACTAGCGGAATGCCGTCTTTCATGCGGAACGCGCTGGTGTTGTCGACGACGATCGCCTTGCTCGCGACGGCGGCAGGTGCGAACTCTTTGCTGATCGATCCGCCGGCGCTGAAGAACGCAATTTGAATGTCCTTAAAACTGTCTTTCGTCAGCTCGGCGACCAGGTGATTCTCACCGCCGAACTGCACAGTTTTGCCCGCGCTGCGAGCGCTGG
The DNA here is from genome assembly GCA_014380825.1 of Phycisphaerae bacterium. Next base: position 6,041 of record JACMJD010000229.1, read on the forward strand.
CGAGCAGACGGAGTTGCTTGATGGGAAACTTGCGATCGGCCAGGACGTTCAGGAATTCCTGACCGACTGCTCCGGTGGCGCCGACGATGGCAACGTTGACAGACATATGACACGTCCAAAGAGTTTATCGGCGACGTTTGTGGCGTCGCGTGATCGGGATTTTACTGCCGATGGTGCGGCGCGGCAGAGCGACCGGCGCGGGGGCATCGGTTGATCCGGTTGCAGCGGGCGAAGACAGGGCCACTGAAGTGGCCCCGCCGGGAGATGATCCGTAGGGGCGTTCGAAGCGCGAGATGATCGGTTTGCTCGGGCTTGTCGGTTGGTATCCCGGTTTGTGCTCGGTCCAGTCGGCGGGCGTGGGCGATGCTTCGAAACCTTCAACCGTCGCGACGGGAATCACCATGTTGATGAGCGCTTCCACCTTGGTCAGCTCATCGCCCTGATCGGGCTGAACCAGCGTAAACGCCTTGCCCGCCGCACCCATTCGCGCGGTTCGGCCGATGCGGTGGACGTAGACTTCCGGGTCTTCCGGGATGTCGTAATTGACGATGTGGCTGATGTCCGCCACGTCGATGCCGCGCGACGCCAGATCCGTCGCGATCAGCACATCAAACTTGCCGTGGCGGAAGTTGTTCATCACTCGCTCGCGTTTGTTCTGCGCGAGGTTGCCGTGAATCTCGCGGCACTCGATGCCGTCGAAGTGCAGCTTCTTCGCCAGCTTCTCCGCGCCGCGCTTGGTCTTGCAGAACACGATCGCCAGGTCCGGGTTCTCCTTGATCAGCAGCGTTCGCAGCAGTCGATATTTGTCCCACGGGTTGACGGAAAAATAATACTGCTCGACGTTCTCGACCGTGGGTTTGTCATCGGCGCCGGGAGCGATCAGTTTCTCAACCGGTTCCTGCATGTATCGCCGCGCGAGCTTCTCGATCTCATCGGAGATCGTCGCGGAGACGAAGATCGTCTGATGACTCTTCGTCGTGACGGAAGGATTCTCCTGGGCATCGTCGGAACCGGAAGGCGAATCGAGCTTCGGAATCTCGACATCCACCGCTGTGGCTTGGCGCGCGTCCTGCGGCAACCGTTCGCGGACGCCCTTCACGCGCGACAAGATATTTCGGATGTCGTCCCGGAAGCCGATGTCGAGCATGCGGTCCACTTCATCGAGAATCACGAACCGCACGTTGTTGAAGTTGATGATCCGGCGATCCAGCAGGTCGATCACGCGACCCGGCGTGCCGACGACGATCTCGGGGCCGTGTTTGAGGAACTTCATCTGCGCCATGATTTTCTGCCCGCCATACACGGGCACACAGCGGATAGGCGTGAACTCGGCGAGGCGCTTGATCTCCGCGTCAACCTGAACGGCCAGCTCGCGCGTGGGGACGAGGATGATCGCCTGCGTGGATAATCCTTTGTCCACGCGCTGAAGAACCGGGATCGCGAAGGCGGCGGTTTTCCCGGTGCCGGTGCGTGCCTGTCCCAGCAGATCCACGCCCGCGAGCGCGCGCGGGATCAGCAACGTTTGAATCTCCGATGGCGTCGTGAACTTTGCTTCAGCTAACGCGCGGAGGATGGAAGGTCGGATGCCCAGCGCCTCGAACGCTTCGGGCAGGGGCGGGTGTTCGGCTTTTGTGCTCATGTGATGTCGGATTGAATTGTATGGGTGAGGTGATGCATCGACAAGGTGAGGCAGGTCCACGTGCTCGGAATGCGCGATCCGCAGGATTCTTCGCGCCCGACACTTTAGAATCGCGACACGTGCCTCCAATGTCGATCCAGCATCTGATCCAGCAAGCAATCGCACACCATCGCGCGGGACGATTCGCTGATGCCGAATCGTCGCTGCGACAAGCGCTCGCATCCGACCCGAACAGTCCCGATGCACTGTATCTACTGGGCATGCTCGCGATTCAAACGAAGAGGCCGCAGGATGCGGTCGAGCTGCTGAGCCGCGCGGTTCAGGTTCGTCCCGATGCCGCCGAGTATCACGCGAATCTCGGTCACGCGCTGCGATCGACGAACCGCGTTGATGAAGCGGCGACCCGGTACGAGCGAGCGATCCAGTTGAATCCGAGTTATGCGCTGGCGCACATTAATCTCGGTGCGATTCGTCGGGCGCAAGGTCGGGCGCGCGAGGCGGTGGAACATTTCCGAACCGCGCTGCGACTCGAGCCGCGACAGATCGGCGGGTGGATGAACCTGGGCAATGCGCTGCGCGACCTGAACGAACTGGAGGAAGCGCTGGACGCGTATCAACGTGCGTCATCGCTCGACCCGAATCTGGCCGATGCGCGCGGGGCGGCGGCGACCACGCTTGGCGGGCTTAACCGTATCAACGAAGCCCGCGCGAACTTCCAGGCCGCGCTGCGACTGGCGCCGAATCAACTTCCAACGCTTGTGAACTTCGGCATGATGCTGCGCGGGCAGAACGATTTCGACGGCGCCATCGATTGCTTTCGCAAAGCGCTGTCGCTCGATCCTGGCAACGGCGAAGCGCACGAACGGCTTGGCCGTGCGCTGATGGCGGCGTGCAAGATCGACGATGCGCTGCGGCATTACGAGCAGGCCGTGCGACTGTCGCCCACGCCGCGCATGCGCGTCACGTTCGCTACGCTCATCCCGCCGGTGTATCGATCCATTGAGGATGTAAAGTTCTGGCGAGCTCGGTTGATGGAGGAAGTCTCCAGGCTCCAGAGTGAGGGCGTGCGGTGCGACATCACCAGTCAGAACGCGCCGACGATCGTGTACTTGCCGTATCAGGATGAGGGCGCGAACGATCGCGAGCTGGCCGAAGCGATCGCGGCGCTCTATGTCGTGACAGACCCTCACCCCGGCCGTCTCCCGGAGTACCGGGAGAGGGAGCAAGGCGCGCGAATTCGCGTCGGATTTATCAGCGGGCTTTTCAAGAATCAGACGGTCGGCCTTTGGATGCAGGGGCTGATCGCGAAGCTCGATCGCGGGCAGTTCGAAGTCGTCGTGATTTCCACGGCGCCGCACAAGGACGAGACCGGCCGATTCATCCGCGAGCATGCGGATCAGTATGTCGTCATCTCGCCGGCGCTAGCGCCCGCGCGCGACGCGATCGCGCAGCTCAAACTCGACGTGCTGATCTTCGCGGACATCGGGATGGAGCCGTTCACGGCGACGCTCGCGCACTCGCGCTTCGCGCCGGTGCAGTGCGTCATGTGGGGCCATCCGATCACCAGCGGCTCGCGGTCGATCGATTACTACATCTCGCACGAATCCGCCGACACTGAAGACGGGCAGCGCAACTACACCGAGAAATTGGCGCGACTCAAGAACCTCGCGGTGTATTACTATCGCCCCGCCGCGCCGAGTCGCGCGTTCGCACGGCGCGATTTCGAATTGCCGGACGACGCGCATCTCTACGGCTGCCTGCAAGCACAGTACAAGCTCCATCCGTTGTTCGACGAAGCGATCGCCGGAATCCTACGAACCGATCCGAAAGGGTTGCTTCTGCTCTCGCGTGGCGGCACGGCG
>JACMJD010000230.1 GCA_014380825.1 Phycisphaerae bacterium
ATGCGGCGCGTGATCGGAGGCGAGGCAATCGATCGTGCCGTCCTTCACGCCTTCGATGCACGCCTTTACATCAGTGGCAGTTCGCAACGGAGGGTTCATCTTGAAGTTCGTGTCGTACGATCGGCAGCTCTCATCGGTCAGCAACAGATGATGCGGCGCGACTTCGCACGTGACGTGTTTCAGCCCATCGCGTTTCGCGCGGCGCATCAGCTCGACACTCCACGCCGTCGAAATGTGCTGCACATGATAGCGGCACCCGATCGTGCGATTCAGCAGCAGGTCGCGCGCGATCATCAACTGCTCGGCCTCGGCGGGAATTCCGGGTAGACCGAGAACGGTCGACACCAACCCCGCATGCATCGCCCCGCCACCGAGCGATGGATCTTCGCAATGCTGCATGATCAGGCCATCGAACATCCGGATGTATTGAAGCGCCTTGCGCATGACCGACGGGTCCGCTACGCCGACGCCGTCGTCACTGAACGCGATCGCCCCGCGCTGATGCATCGACACCAGCTCGGCCAGCTCTTTCCCCTCGCGCGCTTTGGTGATCGCGCCGATCGGAATGACATCGCTCAGGCCGATTCGCTGCGACTCGCGTCGAACGAATTCGATCTGCGCCTCGTTGTCCAGCGCCGGCTTCGTGTTCGGCATGCAACAAACTGTCGTGAACCCGCCGCGCACAGCAGACGTGGCCCCCGACACGATCGTCTCCTCCTCCTCCTCCCCCGGCTCGCGAAAATGCACGTGAATGTCGATCAGGCCGGGTGTGACGTAGCAACCAGAGGCGTCGATGATGCGATCGGCCTTTGGACTAGCGGCAGCAGCAATCTTACCATCGCGGATCAACAGGTCACCGCGTCGCTGAAGCCTTTGCGACGCATCGAGGATCGTGCCGTTTTGAATGAGAACTGATGACAATTGTTCAGCCTTTCGAACTTCGCAACCAGTCTTCGTAGAAGGCGCGCTGTTCCGCTCGCGTACCGACGAGTTCGGGCGGCGCTTCATCGAAGGTTTCGACAAGGTGATTGGTATCAGCAGGTCGCCCAGGTTCCAGCACATACAGCCGCCAACCGCCACCCATGTCTCGAGCCATTCCGGATGCCCATGCATCGCGGCGCGACCCTTGACAGAGCACACGCCATCCAAGCTGCTCGACCTCACCTCGAAGGAGTCTTAGGCAATCAAGGGGATCGAACCCCTCGCACGACCAAGCTTCACCTTGCCATACGTTTACAGTGAGTCGTGATTGGCGATCCGGGAGTTCTTCGATCGCGGCTTGCAAGAGATGCCGAGCATTGGCTGGATCGAGCAACGTGAGTGAGAATTGCGTCATCGCCCTCAATCCCCCGCCTGCGACACCAGATACATCACCGCCATGCGCACGGCTAACCCGTTTGTCACCTGTGTCAGAATTCCGCTTTGTGGGCCATCTGCGATGTCGGATTGGATTTCAATTCCCCTGTTCATTGGACCGGGGTGCATGATGAAGCAGTCTTTTTTACATTTCTGAAAACGGTCCCAAGTTAGACCGAATCGCGCGGTGAATTCTCTGACGCTGGGGAAGGCTGCGGACTTCATCCGCTCGTTTTGAACGCGGAGCATTTGGATCACATCAACCTCGCCGATCACGTCGTCCAGGTTGTGACACAGCCGCGCACCGAGGGATTCGAACGCCTTTGGCAGTAGCGTTGGCGGCGCGACCAAAATCACTTCCGCGCCGAGCTTCTTCAGGCCCCAAAGATCCGATCGCGCGACGCGCGAGTTCGCGATGTCGCCCACGATCGCGACTTTCAATCCTTCAATTCGGCCAAGTCGTTCGCGGATGGTGTAGAGGTCGAGCAGGCCCTGCGTAGGGTGTTCGTGCGCGCCGTCGCCGGCGTTGATGATGCTGCATTTCATTGTGCGCGCTAACACCTGCGCAGCTCCCGCGGCTTTGTGTCGCAGCACGAGGATGTCGATCCCCATCGCCTCGATCGTGCGGGCGGTGTCGATCAGCGTTTCACCCTTGTTGGTGCTGCTGGTTTTCTCGGAGAAGTCGATCACGTCCGCGCTCATGCGCTGAGCTGCCAGCGCGAAGCTGGTGCGGGTGCGGGTGGAATCTTCGAAGAACGCGTTGACGACCACTCGGCCACGCAGCGCGGGAACCTTCTTTACACTGCGCGTCGAGACTTCCTTGAACGTATCGGCCGTGTCGAGCACGAAGCGGATTTCGTCGGCCGACAGCTCTTCCAAGCCAAGCAGGTGCTTGCGCGTCCAGACGATCGTGTTGTCCGCAGTAGTGGTCATGGTGCATTTCGCAGGCCGACGATGATCTCGTCGGTGCCGTCGTTCTCGATGAGTTTTACTTTGACGCGTTGGTCGCGCGGCAACTCGCCGAGCGTGAGCGAACAGAAGTCGGGATGGATCGGCAGCTCGCGTCCGCCGCGATCGACGAGCACCGCAAGCCGGATTACGCTCGGTCGGCCGAAGTCAGAAAGCTGATGCAGCGCCGCCCGCACCGTTCGGCCAGTGAAGAGCACATCGTCGACCAGCACCATCGGCACGCCGTCGATATGCATGTTGAGGTTTGTCGGCTTCACGAGCGGCAGCGGGCCGATCTCGCTGAGATCGTCGCGATACAGCGTGATGTCCAGTGCGCCGCGACCGATCTGGTGGAGGCCGCGCTCTTTCAGCGCCGGCTCGATCCGTGCCGCAAGCGTCTCGCCGCGCGTGCGGATGCCGACAAGGTTCAGTTTTGAATTCGATTGAAATTCAGAAGCGATTCGTTCAACGAGCTCGTCGATGAATCGACGGACAGTGACGGAGTCGTACTGGTTCGGCATCGCGAACGCGGAAAATACGGGAAGCGCGCGGAAACGACAAATTAAAGACGCGCCACGAAGGCACGAAGGAAGCACGAAGAATTCTGGAGGCGAAGACCAGCGCGCAAGGAAAAGGCACGAGCGAATCGGCGTGTCGCTCGTGCCCTTGAAAGTCGAATCAACTAAACTACTTCGTCGCCGCGGCCACTTCATCGCGGACGTGGACCTTGCGGCCCTGGAACTCGACGATGCCGTCCTTGAGGGCGAAAATCGTGTAATCCTTGCCGAGGCCGACGTTGAAGCCGGGGTGGTATTGCGTGCCGCGCTGACGGACGATGATCCCGCCCGCCGGGACAAACGCGCCGCCGTAGACTTTGATCCCGCGATACTGCGGGTTGCTGTCGCGGCCGTTGCGGGTGGAACCTTGACCCTTTTTATGTGCCATATATCACCTAACTCTTAAGACGAAGTTTGACCCGATCGGTTCGATCGGGGCGGCGAAAAGTACTCGAAAACGGCGACCGCTGCAAGCGTACGCGAATCCTGTCCGATTCGACGCCGCAGCGTCCGGATATTCTAGGATGCCCATGACCGAAGCCGCCACCGAAACTTCGCGCATCGATCTGAAGGAACTATCCCGCGACGCGTGCTATCGCTGCGATTACGACCTGACCGGCATCGCCAACGATCAGGCCTGTCCGGAGTGTGGATTGCTGGCCGAACGCAGCCGGCGCGTGACGGATGAGTTGCACGATACGCGACCGAAGTGGCTGAGCCGTTTGTCGCTGGGTGCAAAACTGCTTATGGCCGGATTGATTCTCGGATCTGTCTGGCCGATTACCATCGACTTCATCCAGCAACAAATTTACGCCTTCATCGTCGCGAGCGGCAGAACTCCCTGGTGGCTGAGCCCATTCGGATACGACATCATCCCCTGGGCCGGATTCGATTTTGCCGTCATCCTCTTCGTCGTTGGCATCTGGTTTTTAACCGGTCGCGAGCGATACGGCCCGGCAGACGACGACGACCGCGCTCGTCGGAATGCGTTGCGCGTGGCGTCACTCGCGCCGTTGGTGGCGGTTCTCATCCTCCACATTACTGTTTGGTGGATCACGCGCAATCTGTTCCGGCGCCCGCGGCTCACGAGCGAAGCCACCGCACTGTGGGCGATTTTCTGGACATTGATCTCATGTGCTTCAATCGTCGTTCCGCTCTTGCTCTTCCGCCAGCTTCGGTCGTTGGCAGTGCGAGCGCATAGCGCGCATCTGGCAGAGCACTGCTCGATCGTCGGAATTGGCGGCTCCGGCTCGCTCGTATTTCTCCTGTTCGTACTGCTGTCGTTCGCGTATCCACAACAACTAGGCCTACCGAAGGATTGGTCGATACGGTCCAATCCGGCGCTCATCGCCTTGCTTACGGGGAAAGTTGGGTCGGTATTGTTCCTCCTTTGGAGTCTGTATCTTCTGATCCGTTTCACGATCTCGTTTCACTTCGCCGCAAAGGCGTTGCATCTGAAGTGGAACCGCGATGATCGTTCGATCGCGATCTGATCACTTCGGCTCGCCGAGATGTTGTTTGAAGAATTCAACGGTCCGCTTGTGCGTCGCGATGATCACCGCCGGGTCGCGCACCGAATGCGTGAAGCCGGCGAGCGGTAAGAACTCGAAGTTCTTTCCGGCACGCGTGAGCGCATCGCAGATCTTCAGGCTGTGCATGAAGTAGACGTTGTCGTCCGCGGTGCCGTGGATGAGCAGCAGCGGGACGGATAGATCCTTCGCCCAGGTCAACACGTTGCACGCTTGATACCCTTCGGTGTTCTGATCGGGCAGGCCGAGATAGCGCTCGGTGTAGTGCGTGTCGTAATCCGCGAAATCGGCAACGGGCGCGCCGGCGACGCCGCATTTGAAAATGTCCGGCCGGCGCATCGTGGCCATGGCGGTGAAATATCCGCCGAAGCTCCAGCCGGTGATGCCGGCGCGCGTCATGTCCATCTCCGGATATTTCTGCGCCAAGGCCGTGAGCGCTTCGACCTGATCGTCCAGTGGCTTGTCGATGAAATTCTTGCTGGTCGCGCGTTCCCATTCCCGCCCCCGCCCCGGTGTGCCGCGGCCGTCGATCTTCACGATGATGAACCCCTGATCCGCCAGCCATTGCTCGTCGAGGTAAGAATCGCGAGACGACGACACGACAATCCCGTGCGGGCCGCCGTAAACCGAAACGATCACCGGGTATTTTTTCGATGAGTCGAATTTGCGTGGACGGACGATGGCCGCGTTGAATCGCTTTTCACCGACATTCGTCAGCTCAAACTTCGAGACGAGGTTCGGCTCTTCGCAAACCGATTTCAACGATCCGAGCCGTCTCCCATCCACTGTCTGTACGTCCCACGCGCTACTGCTCGACTCCGTGGCGGAAGACAGCACGATCATTCTGTGATCCTTCGAAAACACCGCCCCGAAATGCCCCGCGCCTTTTGTCATCGGTTCGAGTGCAGATGCGCCCGGTTTCAACGGAATGCGAACGACATGCGATTGCGTCGGATCGGTCGTCGCGCTGACGTAAACGAATCCTCCGTCCTGGTCGACGTCCACCACATCGCGCAGACCCAGTTCAGATTTGGTCAGCGTCTCGATCAACGTTCCATCGCGGCCGCGCAGTTCCAGTTGCCATGCCCCGCCGCGCTCGGTCATCCAGAGAAATCCGCTGCCGTCGTCGAGCCATTTCGGACAAGACTGGGCGAGGTTCAGCCACGCGGGATCGGTTTCGCTGAGCAGCGTAGTCGTCGCGCCGCTTTCAGTGTCGACCGAGAGCACGGCCTCTTCCGTCTGTGTCCGATTTTGTATGACGATCGTCAGCGGCGCATTCTTCGACCAGCGAACCGTGGCTAGATACGGATATTTCGCGCGATCCCAATTCACCCACGTCGTCTCGCCGCCCGTGGACGAAATGATGCCGAGCTTCACCTCCGCGTTGGTCTTCCCCGCGCGCGGGTACGGCCAGCTCTGCGGTTTCTTTGATGAATCGGCCGGGTCGGCGATGTGAAATTGTTCCAGCCCGCTCGTGTCGTTCTGTTGATAAGCGATCTTCGCCCCGTCCGGGGAAAACCAGAACCCGTTGTGCCGCCCCATCTCTTCCTGTGCGACGAACTCGGCCAGGCCGTTGGAGATGTTCTCATTGCCGTCGCGCGTGAGCTGCGTTTGCGTTCCAGTCGCGAGATCGATCACGAACAAGTTGTTCTCGCGCACGCACGCGAGTTTGGTCCCGTCGCGCGAGAGTTGCGGATCGAGCGGATATCCGCCGTCGCCTTTTGTCTCGTCGACCCTCAGCGATTCTCGATCGATCTTGAACAGTCGCCCGGACAGCGGCACGAGAATGGTCCGCTGATCTTCCGACAAGCTGAACGACGCGATTCCGCGCGCGCCCGAGCGCATTCGCTCTCGCCGCGATAATTCTTCCGCGGTCAGCTTTTCCTCTGCGCCGGCGAGGATCTGTTCCGCGGTAAGGATCACGCGCTCGATGTTTGTGCTCGGATCAAACTCATACAAATCCTGCACGCGCGAGCGCGGCCCGGAGCGCAAAAATAGCACCTTATCACCGGCGAATTTTATGCTCACCGGTTTGCCCAGCGAGAACCGGTGCGTGGCTGCGTATTGCTCGAGGAACGCAATGTTCATGATTCGTGTTTCTCCAGCCATCAGCAGGCACGGCGTGAAAAGCGGTGTCAGAAAGACCGCGACGATGGCCGGAATTTGCAATTTGCGTGCGTGAACTTGGATATCAGTCAGCATCACTGCGCCTCCAGGAAATTCTGTCGGCGTATCATGCGTTGCAGACATGCATTGCACCATCAATTCGCCGCAGTGCGACACGTCATCCGAAAAACTTCTTTCGCCGACCCGAATAAATGCTTGTGGCGGTGGTTTCCTGATGCGCTGCGTCGTTGCGGCTGTTCATCCGCGTAACGCGCATGCGCGGTGACGGTCGACGCACTACCGTTCGTCTGTTCATCGACGAGCACATCGCGTCTGGTGCACGCATTGCACGCCGCGACTGAATCCGAAACTTAAAGAGCTCGCCTAGCGCAGGCATCGGCGCGCCCTCTCGACAGGCGATCCTGTCCAGGCTCTCGGTACGCCTGCAGATTGGAATGGATTATGTTCGCTTCGGAACTTCTCGAAGGCCGTCGACTCCTTTCCGTGAGCGTCAGATTCGATCCGACGTTCGGTACGCTCGACGTCGTCAGCAACGGGAAAGGAAACGAGATCCGCGTCACGATCGTCGAGGCGGAGCAGGCGCTGACCACTCCCCAACTTGCTCCAACGGCAGACCGTACTGCTCGCCACGGACCCTTCCTTCGGGGCGTCAGTGCCTACGACGGGATGAACCTGATCTTCAACAGTTTTAGCGCGTCCCGGCGTCCGCTGACGTTCGCAACGTGCAGGTGCGCGGCAGCGAAGGCGCCGATCAGATCACGATTGTGTCCTTGAACTCGCAAACCACCGCAACGGTCTTCGCCGGCGCGGGCCCGGGCACTGTGTTCGCTTCGGCGACCAACGCACGGCTCGCGCAGGTGAATGGAGAGGCCGGCGGCGATTCGATCAGTCTCTCGTTCTCGGACCGCGCCGTGTTCAACGGACCGGATGGCGGACCAGGAGACGACATCATTAACGTGTCCGGAAGCATCATCTCCAACACCGTGCGGCCGACTGCGAGCTCTACTCTTAACACCGTCGCACCAACCCGACTCATTTCGGGCGGGGACGGGAACGACTCGATCAATGTAACGCTCGACGGCGCGGGACCTAAGTCCCTCGGCTATCACGTCATCGCGGGTCCGGGCGACGACCTGGTTTATGGCAGCGCCGCGTCCGATCAACTCTACGGCGAAGATGGCAACGATAAGATGCTGGCCGGCGCCGGCGACGACTACGTCGATGGCGGCGTGGGAGATGACTATATCAACGGGGAGGCCGGCGATGACTTCCTCGACCATGGCGGTGGCCATGACGTCGTCGACGGCGACGACGGGCACGATATCGCCGTGGTCGACAAGACAGATCAATTCTTGAATATCGAAGAACTGATCTAGCCGACTGCGCCGTTGCGCGGCGCTGAGATCTGCATCGCAGTTGGCGCGCGCCGGTGTGGTTGCGGTGACTACCTTTTAGCGGTCACCTCATGAAGCACACTCTCCGGGTTCGCAACGTCGAACCCTGGGAGTTGAAGCTGGAGCTCTCTGTATTCGTCGATCGGCGTAATGACGTAAAACTTACCGACTCGCGCAAGTTCTTCGGTTGTCGTCGTGCGAAGCTCTGGATACACCAACTGCACTTTACGGCCCATGTCTCGCTCGTATTGCGACATGCGGCTGACATTCCCCAAGACCGAATCGTCGAAATCCAGTTGAGCGACACGTGGAGCAAGGTCTGGCCGGATCTGGAGCACCGGGTACATTTCGCGGCGCCGTTTGAAAACGATCAGCGCATCCGCGGGGACTTGCTGGTCGATCAACTGGATCACGTTCTCAAACTCGCGATCTAATCCTCGCGTAAGGTTTGACCTGCCGACGATTGAGACGGCCCCGACAGCGATCAGGCCGACGCTTGCCAGCGCGATCGCTCCTCGGCCGCTCCGCGAGATCAAGTACGCGAGCATCGGAGCGAGAGGCGCAACAGCCAATATTAGATATCGCAGGACCAACGCCGGTTGAACGATTACCGAGAACGCCACAATCGCGGCAGGAAAAGCGAGCAATGAGGAAATCGGGAGCAATTCACGCAGATTGCGATTTGGCTGATCCGCGACCGGCTCCGCGCGGCGCAGGAGAGTCGTGATCCACATAAACAGCAGCACGAAAATGATCGATGGCGCGCCGAATACGGATACGAGCGCGTCTTTGATTTCAGATGCGTTGACCGGATCGATCCACGTGGGAATCGACAGCGAAGCCCGCTGGCCGCGGACAAATGGAAAACACGCGGCGACGACGAGCATCCCGATCAGCGCCGGCATTAACCGCTTGAACCGACGGTAAACCACGAAGTCTGTTACCGCGATCATCACCATCGTGATCACGCCGAAATAGTGAATGGACGTCGCAAGAACGCCCAGAACGTACCTGACGATCCAACGTGACGCCGGCTCGATGGCATCGTCGTCGGCACGCATCTGCAAGTAACAGAACCAGACGGTCAGCGCAAGCCAAGGGGCGTAAAAGCGCGCCTCGAACGCCTGCTCGATAATCATCGGATGTGCCCAAACGGCAAGCACTGCAACCGCGGAAGGCCCGCGTGCGAAAACCCTTCGGCAGATCGCGTAGAGTCCGGTCATCGCTGCAAGCATCGACAGTAGCGCGAAGACGCGCAGTTCGATATTTCCCAGCGATCCGAAGACTCGAGCGATCGGCCAGAGCGCCAGGTAAAGGGTGGGCGGGTTCGTATCAACTCCGCCGGCGACGGCGGTAATTACATGTGAAAAGCTGGGGTCGTTGGCAATGCGTGAAGTGAACGTTTCGTCGAGCCAGAGCGGATGGTTAAACAAATCCAGACACCGCGTGCCGATAACCTGTGCCAACACGACCACGCACAGCGCGAAGAACGCTACAAACAGTTCGGCGGGACGAGCAGATTGCTGACGATGAGAAACGATCATGATGCGACGTAATACAGTATCGACACGTTAGCCGATCTGGATTAGGCGTCTGCGTTGGTTCCGTCACTGCCGACGCAGGCATCATGGAATGAGTAAATCGCCGATCTCCAAATCCTTGAGCTCGATGTTCTTGAACCCGACGAACCAGTCCTTTCCCGCTCCACCGAAGAGCCGATCAGTTCCGAGATCGCCTTGTAGTCGATCACGACCCTCTCCGCCGTAAATCGCATCGTTGCCGTCGCCGCCGTAAATTGAATCGTTTCCGCTGCCTCCGATTAGCGTGTCGTTCCCCGCGTCGCCGCTCATGCGCACATGGGAGAATATCTTCCCGTACCGCTCGTCAATCGTGATGCTGTCGTTGCCTTCGAAGCCGTAAATGTATAGCTTCGAGATGGCGTCGGTATTGAAAGCGTAGCTGCGGCCATCGACGACGAAGACCATGCGATCCTGGTTGCTCGGTGAACGGTAGATGCGGATCACGTCGTTCCCGCTCGTGCCGGCCACGCGCAATATGCCATCGCTGCCGAAGACGGGTTTGTAAGGATCAGTGATCTCAATCGTACTCGTCGCGTACGAATAGCGAGTGTGTCCTTGCGCGTCGGTGATCTTCGCGCAGACCCAATAGGTCCCGACCTGGGCGCCGCCGGTTGAGATCGTCGCCGATTGCGTGCCGATCGCGTTCGCCTGCATCAGCATCTTCTGTTCCAGCGGCGTGGTGAAGTTGTTATGCGGATTCTGATCTCCATCCAGATAGAAGCTCACATTTGATGTGCCATCGCGATCCTGGCTGATGAATTGCAGGTTCAACGCAGCGCCGATGTTCAGCTTGCTTGAGCTGGTGATCTTCAGATCACTGAGATTTGCCCATTGCGTGCCTTGAAACCCCGACTCGGCGCGCGCGCCGGTTCCGCCGGATGCCGCCCAAACGCCTTCCATCGGGCGTGGTCCGCCGACCGCGTGCGAGTAATAGAAGCCGGTTTTATCGCGTGCTGGTTTGTCGGGCGTGTTGCTGTACCAGTCGTCGTAAATGGGCCCTTCGCCGCCGTACGTTGAATCGAAATCGATCGTACCGACGTAGTATCCCGACGGCGCCATGTGCACGAGCCAGTAGCCGTCGCTGTGCGCGTCAATGAACGGCATGTACAAGTTGTACGCGCCGGGCACCGGCTCGCCGTTTGATGTGGTGTTGTTTAGATCGCCGTCGGTTCGCCAGTAGTTGTCGGCGAACGCGACGTTGTCGTACACCAGGGGCTTGGGGTCGCCCATGACGTAGATCGGATGCGGATCGAGATTCGTTTGCTGATCAACCCAGACACCAGCCTTGCCAAGATAGCGAGCCAACTCATCCATCAGCGCGGTGCCGCGGCTCAAGCCGACCAAGTGGATCGGAAGCTCCGCCAAGCGCACGCCGTCCACCGGCGTGTTGACCATGACGTCCGCGATCTTTTCGCCGATCGACATCAGGGAATAGCGCGTGTCCCAACTGATCGAGTAGTAGTCGATATAAACGATGATCTCGCCGCTCGTGCTGGTCTGCGGCGTGCCGCTGCCGCCGACGTGCTGGAACGGCTGCGCGGTCAACGTCAGATCGGTGCTCGATTTGGCCGAGAGCTGAAGGATGTATCGCGGCACATTCGACGGCCCGCCGAAGCGATCCGTAATCGCATCGGCGGTGGATTCCATCCATCCGCCCGTGGTTCCCAACCGCCCGGTGGCGAACACGGTGACGCCTGCGAACAGGCAGCGACGCTCCAGTGATTCGATCAAGTCCGAGTACATTCGCATTTTGTCCCTGGCAAATCCCACGATCCTGGCCCATTCCTGCTGCACCAAGCGAGTGCGCGCGGAACCGGTCTGCACGCAATCGCGATTGATGTCGTCTCTCAAGTTCTGTTCAGTGCTGCGCGGGACGCACGCTAACGCCTGTGTGCGCCGGCTATTCAGACCGATAACCTCGGCGAGTTGAGGCTTGGACTCTAACTACTGTGTCTCACGAATCGCCTTCTGGCAAATCGTAAAACTATCCCGGAATCCCCTAACGGTTGCCGCCAGAATGAGGGGTTTTACTACGCCAATTTCGAAAAGTCGTCGTTCATCGAGACGCGCCGATGGCCGATCAGAAGGTTGATGCAGACTTCGCGCGTCACAGACAGATTAGTCCGCCCTCTCAAGCCCCGAACACATTGGGATGGGCTGGATGTTCCGCGCGAGCTTCAGCCTGAGCCATTGCCCGCTCGTCCGCGCAACGAATCAGTTGATGTGATCCGATTATTCGCCGCGGCCGGCGTAGTCCTCGTACATTCGATCGAATCGAGCGAACTGGAGTATTGGGGAAATCTGTTCCGCTTCGCCGTTCCATTCTACTTATTTGCGTCGATTTACTATCAGTCATTGTCACTCGGCCGCAACACGGAACGAACGTTCGGTCAATATGTTGTCGGGCGCGTGAAGCGATTGTACTTGCCGTTCCTCGCGTGGAGCGCGATCTACCTCGTTGCGCGGGACATCAAGCGGGTCACCTTCCTGGACGCAGGAGCGATTTCCCTCAGTTTGTCGCACCTATGGCAGGGCACCGCATACCATTTATGGTTTCTGCCGTTCCTTTTGGCCGTGTCGGTTGTTCAGGCGATCGTGCATCACACGATGCTTCAGCGAGACCGCCGCTGGCGTTGGATATTGTCCGCGCTGGCGATCGCCGGAGGATTCGCGATCGCCACCGTGCCCATGCCTGAGTTCTGGAATCGGACATTTGACAGTTCAACCTACGCCTACGTGCAATGGTGGCGGGTGCTGCCGACCGCGTGTTGGGCGCTTGCCTTCGCATGGGTCATGACGACCGGCCCGACAATCATTGCCGTATCGTCGACTTTAGGATTCGCCGGACTTGCGCTGGCGGCCGGATGTCTTGTGAAGCAGGCTCTTCACGGCATTCAACTGATCCCGCGCGGATTGACCGGCTTCGGCTGCATGCTCGCCGCGCTAGCGCCGTGGAGCGGTCCGGCCGTCTCGTTCATGGCGCGCATCGGACGATATGGCTATGGCATTTATCTCTGCCACGTGCTGATCGTGGAACTGATTCGTGCCATCTCATCTCGTGCTCAGCTCGGGCCGTCACCGTGGCTCGACATCGTGAATTTCACTCTCAGCTTCGCGGGCTCGCTGGTCCTCGTACAGTTGCTCGCGGGGTCCAAACGATTGGCCTGGCTCAACGGTTAGGAGAACACCGTGCGTAGATTGCTCGGAATAACACTTCTGGTCATGGCACTCGCCCAATTGGGATTTCGCGGGATGCAGCGCATCCGCTCCGACATACCGATGTGGGACTTCGTATCTCCGTTGGCTTCAACGCAGGCATGGATGAACGGTTCCAATCCATACGATGTTCCAAGTGTCGTGACCACCTGGCGTGCCAACGGAATCTTTGCAGATCGCGATGTCAGCTATTTCGCGACGGTCTATCCCCCTTGCTCGCTCGTGATGCTCATGCCGCTTGCGTTGATGCCGGCCGCAATTGCGATGACCACCTGGCTGCTGGTCATTCTCGGACTCCTCGCCTTGCAGTTCGCCGCGTTGGCAGATATCGCCAAATTCCGCTGGCGAGATCCGCGCCTTTTCCTGCTCGTCGGAGCTTCTCTCGCCAGCGGGGCCATGCAATTTGGCATTCTTTCCGGACAGCTTTCGCTGCCGGGCATTTCCGTTTGCATCATTGCCTTCTGGTGTGTTTGCCGCCAACGAGCGCACCTCGCCGGAATCCTCTTGGGCCTGGCCTGCGCCCTAAAACCGCAGATCGGCGCGCCCTTTTTCGCGTACTTCCTCTTCACGCGCCATTGGACCGTCTGCCGCTTTGCCATGATTGTCAGCCTCGCGATCTTCGATGTCGCCATCATCGGAATGCGCGTCGCAAACGTGGATTGGATGACCGGCTGGTCGAACAGCATCGCCGTCACGGGCTTGCCGGGCGGGGTAAACGACTATGGCTGGGCGGGCACGTTTCGTGATGAGATGATGGATCTGAAGATGCTCCTCGTGAGCACGCCATTTAGTCCCAGCGCGGTGCGCGTATTGATCGCGGCGATCACGATCGCGATGCTGGCCGTATATGTCCGTTCCTTCCCGCGTGGTTCCCGTCTCACACATCGCGACGAGCTACTGGCCTTGGGTACGCTGAGTGCAATCTCGCTCTTGCCGATCTATCACCGGGTTTACGATGCGGTATTGCTCACCACCGTGCTCGCCTGGATCTTGTCGGAGCTTGACGGCCCGCGCCGACGTTACGCACTGGCGATGGCCGCTTCGATGACGCTGTTCCTGATTCCGTTCGACTTGGTGATCTCGGTAGGCTATCGCGTGCCCGCGGTGGCCGCCGTTGCGCAAACATGGTGGTGGCAATCCTTCATCGCGCCACATTACGCGTGGGCACTGCTCGCCCTGACTGTCGGATCATTGTTCGCATGGAGTCGACAGGTCGCTTCAACGTCCGCGGCGACTGAGGCATTGCTGACCTCAACAGGCTTGGAACCGGAAACTGGCCGACGACAGCTTGCGGACGCGGCAAATGCATCCTAGGGCATTGCCGTCGCCAGCACACCGTTCGCGAGCGGACTGCTTGATCGATCCGCCCTGGCCGCGATGGAATGGGACACGCTGCTGCTCGTCGCTGGCGGTTTGACGCTCGAACACTTGTTCGATGCGTTAGGCGGCAACGCACCAGACCCGTCCGCTCATGCGGCGGTTTATGATTTCCAATTGCCAGGTGGCTCGATCGCCCTGTTGTTCGACTCCCCAACGGCTAAGCACACGTGAACGTTTTGCAATTCCACCGGCTCGATGTAGACGA
Source organism: Phycisphaerae bacterium (assembly GCA_014380825.1). The sequence continues at coordinate 14,293 of JACMJD010000230.1, forward strand.
ACACGCCGTTGTCCACGTAGGTGCAAGTGTCCATGAAGTCCTGCTCAGGCAGGGCCGTTTGATTTTGTTGGACGAGGCTCTTGTATATCTGCTGCATCAAGGAACGCTGTTCAAGTTCGTTTTCCGGCACAAACCATTCGGTGACGACTTGCCCGTCCTTGTGACTTCGTGTTTTCATCGTCAGATTCTACACGAGTTGTCCTAGGCCTTGCAGAGATTAGATGGACACACACGCACGGGGCGTGCTTCATGCAACCGCGCCCGCCGGAAGTTGCTCACCGCTGGTCAGTTGCTTCCGGTCGCGACGCACGACCAGCACCGGGCAGCGGGCGCGTCGGATGACTGAATCGGCGGTGCTGCCCAACAGAAAGTGAGCCAACCGCCCGCGGCGATCGGTGCCGATCACGATCGGATCCGCATCGCACAGCTTGGCGGTGCTGACGGTGACGTCGGCCGGATCACCTTCGGGCAGCGGCTCGATGGGACATTTCGGCGCACACGCTGACACGAATGAGGATCGGGGCAATGTCGAGTCGCCGATCGACAACCAATCGGACACTGTGCAGATTCCGATTGATTTTGGCACAGAAAGACACGACCCGGCGTCGCGTGACACCGGGTCGTTTGAGAAGCGGGTGAAGGGGGTCGAACCCTCGACATTCACGTTGGCAATTCGCTTTTGATGGTTGCCGAAAAGCACGAAAACAACCGTATTCACCGAATCATTACGCGCAGTCGGATGATTTGCAAGCCTTCGCATTTCATCGCGATTATTCGCACGCAATCGCCGTATCTCGGAATATAAACGGTAATGACTGCATCTGCGAGAATCGCAATAGGAGCGATTTTGCGGCGTCGGGGATTGATGCGCCCGGATGTGCGGCTCGCGTGCTGATCGTGCGACGTGCGTTCAATGGCGAGCCCACTCATAGCGGCACCCGCCGCGGCTTCCCGTGCAGCGTCACTTCAAATACCGCTTGGCGATCGCTCGCTTGTGCAGCGTCGACAATCTGCGGCCACGCCTTCAGGAAGCGCCAGCGGAATTCTTCCCACGGGATGTCCGCCCAGCCTTGAGAGAAATAAACGAACGAACATCCAGACTGCTTGAGCGCGCGGCGTTCGACGGCGTTGCGAATCATGCCGTCGTGCATGCTAACGACAAACGGTCTAGGGCGCTGTTTTCCTAAACACGGAAGCCACACGTCGTCCGGTGTTCCCGGTTCGTAGCGCTCCTCGAATAACTCGATGTCTTGTGAACTATCCGCCGCCCGCAACAGCTTCGCGGCCTCCGGCCAGAAATTGGGATGAATGAAGAAGTTCACGCAGCGCGTCGTTGCTTCAGTTTTTCCTCAAACCGGTAGGCGTTCAGCACGCCGCTGTCGGTAATTCGAAAAAGCCGAGCAACCAACGCTGCATTTCCTTTGTTGGCTACATACTGTCTTGCCACGATGTTGGTTGAAACGCTGCTCTGCTCAACGATCGGTTTGCCGAAATTGATTCGCGGCTTGATAACGACTCCATTCGCAATTTCCCATGTGTCCGCAAGTTTTGTCGTGCCGCTATAGCTAAGGCGAGTCAGCCGGGACTTGAAGGGTGCGAACAGCATCTGCTTCGAAATTACATCGGTCTGCTGCTGGTCAAGAATGATTCTCACGCCGTCCGTGCAGAGGTCTTCATGCGCGAACGGATGAGGTGTTTTTAATTCGCGCCGCAGGATCGTATGCGCCCTGCGAATGATGCGAGGGTTGACGCCTTGCTCGCTGAAGAACGCGGCCATGTACGCGTCCACGAGGTTTAGAAAACTGACGGCATAGTCACCGCCGACTGATCGGAAGTCTGATTTGAATATTGGCCCACTGCCCCGGCCATCAGGTCGTTGTTTGAACCACGAGCGAATCGTGGCTGTAGGCGTGTCAGTCAATACGGCGACTTCGCTTAAGTGGTAGACGCCTTGACCAAGCATGCTTGGACGATATCGACCCTGATCGCGCATTTCAATTACTCCTTGTTGCGATACGATTGTCGCAAGTGCCCGCCCGCACGTTCATCATCATCCTGCTCCCCGCCTGTCTCATCTCGATCGGCTACTTCGCTGGCGAGTATTGGAAGCATCGCCGCCGCCATCGCGCCCAGGTGCGCGGGTTTCCCGTCGATTCAACCCGCGTTGATTAGTCGCGACCGAAACCCACCGATGGAATTCTGCGTGATGTTCGCGAGCACCAGATCCATGTTCACGCGCCGGGTGTTGGTATCCGTCCACGCGCCCAGCGCGTTGCCGCGAATCGATGAATAGCAATCGACGCCCAGCGGAGACGCCGCGAAGTCTGCGTTCGCTTCCACGTCAATCGATACTGGCGTCAGGTTGCTGCCGGTGCTGGAATTGGAGATGACTGCTCGATACGGCGTGCCGGTGTTCAACGTCGCCAACGATGTGAATGGAATTTCGATGATGCTAGCGCCGGACGTTGCGCCCACCGTGTCCATATCCAGTGTTCCGGTTTGCAATGATGTCGTGCCGCTGTAAATCGAAACGGTCGCTACCGCCGACGCAACCAATCCGTTCACGTCCACACGCACGGCTGCGATCTGGTAGGTGCGGAACCACGTCGCTGGAATCGTGAACAGGTTGCCGAGTTCGTGGGACGTTGAGGAGTTCGCGTTAATATTGGTCTGCTGAATCGACCTGAGCGGCAGGCCGAAGTAATCTCCGCCGGCGGTCTGAATGCCGAAGATCGGCACTCCGTTGACGTTCGTGGTCGATCCGCCCGAATCGGATGTAACGGCATAGGGAAATCGGGTGTTGTTGTTGCCAATTACCGACCGCACCGCCACGCTGTTGCTGCCGTCGATCGTGCCGGACTTGTGGCGCATCACCAGCGCCAGCGTCGCGCCCGCCGCCGATGAATACGCAACGTCAAACGTCCTCGTGACGACGTGTCCCGCGTCTCCACTAATCGGAAGGAAATCTACCGTTGCGAGTGGCGTCCCGTCCGGCCTGCCCGTGGCCGCGTCCACCGCTTCCAGCGTGAGCGTAAACGTCGGCGCGGTTCCCGTGACCGTTACCACCGTCACCATCCCCTTGGTGAGCGAATAGCTTGCGAGGCCCGCCGGAACCTTGAAGATCCACGCCGCGTAGTCGCTGGCGTTGTTCAGCGTGAACGATGACGGGTTGCTCGGCGCGCCGCTGATCGGCCCGGCCAAAGGAAGAATGAGATTCAACGCGTTACTTGGCATCTGCGATTTCCTTGTGTGATTTGGTGTACGGCCAGAACTTGTTGAGCCACGCGCGCCGCTGATCGCACCCGCACGAAGCCCCCGTGATTTTCTCAAACAGCTTCGCCGCTTTGTCCGCGCCGATCTTCTCGAGCGCCGACGCCAGCGAATCGCCCAAGCCATCCGGTGAACCGTCGATGGCGTCTACGATCTCCGACTCATCTTCGTCGAACAATCTTTTCACCGGTTGCGGATTGTCGAAGTAGCGAAGCGGACAGATCCCCCTCTCTGCATTCACCGTGATGTCAATGCCGTTCTCTTTGCAGACGCACGTACCGGCGCAAGGGCGCTGTCGATGATCGCACTTTTGGCAAACGTGGATGTTCATCAGCTAAACGTCACCGTAGCGGTTCCTCCGGTCCATACCGACCCGCTCAAGCACGAAGGAACCAAGTCGTTCGAAGTGAACGAGAGGTCTTCCCCGCAATCGATTAGCAGCGCCTTCGGGATCTTGTCCTCGAATATGCCCGTAAGTGGGTCAAGGCTTGCCGAAAGATTCCACTCTGATGCGGTGGTGGTAGGAAATCCTGTTCCTGTGAGCTGCAACACGATCCGAAGCTGGGTCAATGTCGTAGAGCTTGGTGACCCAGTACAGGTTGAGCTTGTGCCAATCCAGTTCTGATA
>JACMJD010000020.1 GCA_014380825.1 Phycisphaerae bacterium
CGCCGGCGGAAGGGCAGTGACGAAAAGCACAGCATGCACGATCGCCAACGCGAACAAGACGCTAGTTGCGCGTCGCCGCGGCGCGATCGCGTCGACGTGATCCGGCCCTTCCTTCCTCTGACCCGGCGCGGCCCCGTTTCGACGTTTCGGCGTTTCAGCGTTTCGACGTTTCAATCCGTCATTTCCCCGCGTAGTCGATGATGCTGCTGATCTCGCTTCGCAACTCGCTGCGCGGCACGACGCGATCGACGAAGCCGCAATTCAAGAGGAACTCCGCACGCTGAAAGCCCTCCGGCAGTTCCTTGCGGATCGTCTCCTTGATCACGCGCGGCCCGGCGAAACCGATCAAAGCCTTCGGCTCGGCGATGATCACATCGCCAAGCATGGCGAAACTCGCCGTCACGCCGCCGGTCGTCGGATCGGTCAGGATCGAGATGTACAGCCCGCCCATGTCGTCGAAGCGCGCGAGCGCTGCCGACGTCTTCGCCATCTGCATCAGCGAAAAACCCGACTCCATCATGCGCGCCCCGCCCGACGCGCTGACGATGATCAGAGGCAGGTTCTGCTCGCCCGCCGCTTCGATCGCGCGCGTGATCTTCTCGCCGATCACGCTGCCCATCGAGCCGCCGAGGAACGTGAAATCCATCGCAGCGAGAATCACCTTGCGGCCCTTGATGAACGCGCGGCCGGTCTGCACGCCGTCGTTCTGGCCGGTCTTCTTCTGAGCCGACTTGACGCGATCCTTGTACGGCTGCAGATCGACGAAATTCAGCGGATCCTGCGGAGCCATGTTCGCGTTCATCGGCTCAAAGGAGTTTTCATCCACGAGTTGCCCGACGCGCTGCACCGCCGACACGCGGAAGTGATGCTGGCATTGCGGCCGCGTGCACACCCACAGGTTGGTCTCGATCGCCTTGCGCGGCTGATGCTCGCTGCATTCCGGACAGCGCAGGAAAACGCCTTCGGGAACTGAGCGCTTGCCGGGACCGCCCGGAGACGTGGTCTCGGGTTCATCAGCCCAACTTCGCTGTGAAGGCGCTTGCGTCATGCGAAAAGTCTAGAACAAATGCGGGAAACTTCAAAACGCGCCGAATGCATCGAGAAAAAAATGAACCACAGAGGCACGGAGACACAGAGAGCGAACAGAATTGCATAAACAATCGACTCGGTCGTACAGGTACTTGGAATCCGTCAATACCTCGTTGATCGCTTGTGCTTCCCTCTTCTGCCGTCTCTGTGACTCTGTGTCTCTGTGGTTCATTTCTTTCTCTCAAGCGGCAGGCACGATTCCTTCCGCCGCCTTCTCCATCGCATCCACCATCGCCAGCGGCAGCACGATCTGCTCGACGATCGGGCCGTCATCCATGTTTCGCATCGATGTGAGCGGGCGATCCGCGATCCAGCACCGCAGCATCGCGGTTCCGAAGTCGTGCAGCACGATCACCACTTCGTCGCCACGCGATCTTCGAACGATCTTCGCCACCGCCTTGAAGATGCGATCAGCCGCCTCCAGCACATCCTCGCCTTCGGGCGGCGAGAGCATGATCGGA
>JACMJD010000021.1 GCA_014380825.1 Phycisphaerae bacterium
CAGCAGTTTTCCAATCCCGCGAACCCGGAGATTCATCGCAAGACGACGGCCGAAGAGCTGTGGGTCGACACCAACGGCCAGATCGACATGCTGGTGGCCGGCGTCGGCACGGGCGGGACGATCACGGGCGTGAGCGAGGTCATCAAGCCGCGCAAGCCGAGCTTCAAAGCGATCGCGGTCGAACCCACGATGTCGCCGGTCATCGGCCAGCAGATGCGCGGCGAGCCGATCAAACCGCTGGGCCGGCACAAGATTCAGGGGATCGGCGGCGGATTCATCCCAGACAATCTGCACATGAGCATCATCGACGAAGTGCTTGAAGTGACCGACGAAGAATCGTTCGAATGGGCCAGGCGACTGCACCGAGAAGAGGGAATCTTCGGCGGCATCAGCTCCGGCGGAAACATGGCCGCCGCGGCGCGCGTCGCGGCGCGACCGGAGAACAAAGGCAAGATGATCGTCGTCGTGATGCCGAGCATCGGCGAACGATATTTGAGCACGCCGTTGTTTGAAGAAGGTTGATTTGGCGCGCGCGCCGCGCGATACACCCGATCAAGCGTGTCCATCCAGAGCGGTACTCCGCGAAGGATCCAGCCGAGCACGTGATGCTTAGATCCTTCGGAATTACCCGCTTCGCGAGTTCCCAGTACCGCTCTGGATGACACGTCGTTATCGAGTGTAAGTGAGTTTGAATGTCATCAAGTCAAAAGCGTTTCGTCGATCTTCATTGTCACTCGACCGCGTCCGACGGAACGCTTGCATCAGCCGATGTCGTCAAGCTCGCGAAGGAATCCGGCCTGAGCGCGCTTTCGCTCACCGATCACGACACGATCGCCGGCATCGCTGAAGCCTCAACCGCGGCGCAGTCGCTCGGGATCGATTTCATCCCCGGCATCGAACTCAGTTGCCGCTATCCGCGCCCCGGAACGATGCACCTGCTCGGCTACGGAATCGACACGACGAGTACGGCGCTGGCGGAGCTCACGCGAATATTGATTGATGGCCGCGACCGACGAAATCTGGAGATGATCCGAAAGCTCAACGCCAGTGGAATCCCGATCACGTTGGAGGACGTCGAAGCCCTCGCAGGCGGAGAAGTCATCGGCCGGCCGCACATGGCGGCGGCGCTGGTGAAGAAGAACATCGTCAGCAACACGTCGGAAGCGTTTCGCGTTTACCTCGGCACCGGCGGCAGCGCGTGGGTCGACAAGGAACAACTCACCGCCCGCCAGGCGATCGAGATGGTGCATAATGCCGGCGGCCTGGCGGTGCTGGCGCATCCGACGCAACTGCGCAAGTCCAACGATGCGCAACTCCGCGCCGCCATCAAAGATCTCGTCGATATGGGCTTGGATGGTGTCGAAGTCATCCACTCGGACCATCCCGAACCGTTCATCGACAAACTGATGGGTATCGCCAAAAAGTACAACCTCCTGATGACCGGCGGCAGCGATTTCCACGGTGGGAACAAGCCGTTCATCAAGCTCGGCAGAGCCGGGCGACGACACATCCCGCGCGAGTTCTTCGATCAACTGGTGTCGCGACTTCACGTTGAGCGTGCGATTTGATCGGATTGAAGACCGAGATCTCTGTGCCCGCAAACCTCCGACGACGAGTGCGCCAGTTCACGGTGGCACTCTCCACCGTCATCTGCATCGCAATCATTGCGCTCTGGATCGCGTCGCGAATGGCAGATCCCTTTTGGTTGGACGCGTGGCTCGTCACCGAATTCGACAACTACGAGCTCGACATCGTCCGATTGCGCGGCTTCGACGCGTCCGACAAGCTCCGATTCGGCTGGGCCGACGTGCATCGCACGTTCGAGAAGAAGCCGCCGGTCCGATTGTTCCCGCCCGGCTATTGGAAGATCCAAATGCACTGGGGCCGCGCATCGAATCAAAGCCTGCGCGGCGCGAATCCGTACATCGTGCAGCACAACCCGTACAGCACGGCGCGGCCGGAGGATCACGAACTCAGTTTCGCAATGCCAGTCAGCGTGTACCCGGTCCAACTGGAATACGCGTGGATCGCGCTGCCCACGGCCGTGCCTTCGTTATGGACGCTAGGTATTGGCGTGCGCGCATTGCATCGTCGACGACAAAACCGTCGCGCCGGATGCTGCCTGAACTGCGGCTACGACCTGCGCGCCACACCGGATCGGTGCCCGGAGTGCGGTACGGCCGTGACGAGCGAAAACGTCGCGACGTCGTGACGCAACATCGAACGATCCGTCAAACTAAGCCGGCGTCGGCGTCGTGATTGCCGGCGCGAGCGCGCGGCGTTCAAAATGCAATCGCGGTGCGAGCAACATCGCCAGCACGAACAGGCCCAGGCTCATCGCGGTGAGCAGAATTCCCTGCAAGCCTGGACGAATCGCGGCGGCGAGTGTGATGGTCATGATCAGCGCGCCCGGCAGCGCAACGCCCAGCAAACCGAGGCGCAGGCCGATCGTGCCAATCGAGCGCAGCGCGATGACGAGCAGCACCAACGCACCGGTGACGATCATTGCCGCGTTCAGCGGGATGAATTCCTGCGCGAAGTACATAAGCGGGTATGCGCCGGTGAACGTCCCAAGGATGAGGAGCAGCATCCAGCGGTCAAACTTCGGGTTCATGAACGCGTTGGCGATCAGTCCCAACACCACGCCGAAGTACACGACGCTCAGCGGACCGAGCCAGCTCAGCTCGCCAAGGCGATCGACCGGGGCAATGCCCAGCACATCCAGCGCGATGGGTCGGCCGAACATCAGGCGCTTGTAGTCCCAAACGTACGTGGTCTTTCCGGCGCCGCGCGAGAGGCTCGTCGGTTGCATCGACAGCTCGAGCATCCGCACATCCGAGCCGTTGGCAGTCAGCTCGATCTTGAACTGATCGATGATTTTTCCCGGCGGCGTTTGCAGCGAGAACAACCCGCGCCCAACCGCGTTATATTGAACCGCAACTCGCGTTGGCTTGTCGGACGCGAGCGGGCCATGCCACACGAGCTTGTCGCCGGCGAGCGCGACGTCGTCGCTGTTCACGCCTTCAATCGAGATCGATAGTTCGCCGAGCGAGATGATCTGTGGCGGAATCGGAAGCTGAATTTCACAATCGGCTTCCGGTTTCCCCGTGCCGATCGCGTCGAGCGTCGCATCGAAGCGAGCTTCGTAGATCGATTCCGGTTCGGTTGTGCCCACCGAAAGCCGCGGTGTGAGATCGACCTTGGCGACAAAGCTGCTGATCTGCGCCAGCGGTCGCGCGGGCGCTGGTTGCGCCGAGGTCACTTTCATCGCCTGATCGGTTACCACCGCAGCGTTCTGTTCGGATGCCAAGCGCGTCTGATACGCCCGACTTCGAACCGAGCTCAACGCAGGAAGCAAAATGGCAATGAGCACCGTCAGGATGATGACGACGACCAGCAGCTCGATGATTGTGAACGCGACCGAAGAACGATGCAGGCGGGAGCGAATCATAGCGACTCCTTTTGAGCGAACGCGGTTGGAGCGCACCGGATGAATCGTGCGCGATGTCCATTGGACGGTTGACTACGTTCAATGTTTCACGATCATGCCTCGCTCAAGGCTAAATTCAGGAGAAACCAACATGGAACGTACGCTGATCATCTTCAAACCCGACGCCGTGCAACGTGGATTGATGGGCGAGATCCTTTCGCGCTTCGAGCGAAAGGGCATTCAAGTTGTCGGCGCGAAGCTGATCAAGATCCCCACGAGCCTCGCCGAGACGCATTACGAGCCGCACAAGGGCAAGGGCTTCTACGCCGGGCTGGTGCGCTTCATGACCACCTCGCCGGTGCTCGTGCTGGCGCTGCAAGGCAAGGATGTCATCACGATCGCGCGGAAGATGATGGGCGCGACTTTTGGTTCCAAGGCCGAGCCCGGCACGATCCGCGGCGATTACGGTGTGTCGAACAGCTTTAATCTGATTCACGGTTCAGACTCGCCCGAGGCGGCGGAGCGCGAGCTGAAACTGTTCTTCAAAGGCGACGAGCTGGTCGACTGGACACCCGCGTCGCAGGGCTGGGTCTACGACATGGCCAAAGGTTCGCCAGAGTGAGCAACCCGCGCGATGACGTTCGGCTGGCCGTGTTCGATCTCGGCCAGGTGCTGGTGCGCGTGTGCGATGGCTGGCAGGACGCGTGTTATCGCATCGGCATCGCGCGCGATCGGGCCGATCTGAACGATCAAGAAACCGCGCGGATGACGGAGATCATCCACCGCTGGGACAGCGGCCTGATCGATCTGGCGCAGTTTGCCGAAGAAGTCGCGCCGCTCCGCGGCATCAGCCCGGCGGACGTGCTCCGGATTCATCAGGCCTATCTGCTTGGCCCGTTTGAGGGCGCCGTTGAGCTGGTTGATGAGCTGAACGCGGCCGGCTTGCAGACGGCGTGCTTGTCGAACACGAACGCCGGGCACTGGAAGCTGATGTCGACGCGGGGCGATCCGAACTTCTTTCCACTCAATCGGCTGACGTTCCAATTCGCGAGCCATCTTATTGGGTGCTGCAAGCCGGAGGAGAAGATTTACCGGCATGTCGAAGAAGGCACAGGCGCGAGCGGATCGCAAATCGTTTTCTTCGATGATCGCGTCGAAAACGTCGACGCCGCCAAGCGGATTGGCTGGCATGCGCATGTGATCGAGCTTGACGGCGATCCGGTTGCCCAGGTTCGACGGCATCTGCGACGCTGATCGATTTCGTCACTTCACGCTAATACTAGTGTTTGCTATCATCCGATATGATGCGGCTGATCTTCCTGCTTCACGCGCTTTTGTTCGGCATGAGCGGATGTGCCGAGCGCTTCCTGCTGTTTCCATCGACTCAAACCATTGACGCGCAGGGTGCCCAGCGCATTGAAGTGAAGCCCGCGATCGAAGTGTGGACTGATCGATCGCTAGCCGCAAAAGAGGCAGGGCGGGTCGATGCGTACGTGCTGGAATTCACCGGCAACGCCACGCGGGCCGAGCAGATCACGCGATCCGTGGCGGGGCGGTGGCAGCCGCATCGCGTCGAGGTGTGGGTGATGAATTATCCCGGCTTCGGCGGCAGCGCCGGGCCGGCCAAGCTCCGCGCGATCCCGCCCGCGGCGCTGGCGGTTTACGATGAGCTGAAATGCAGGGCCGGCGATAAGCCGATCTTCGTCTGCGGCAACAGTCTGGGCGGCGCGGTCGCGCTGTGCGTCGCCGCGCGCAGGCCGGTCGCGGGAATGATCCTGCAAAATCCGCCCGCGCTGCGACAGATCATCCTTGGCGAACATGGCTGGTGGAACCTGTGGTTATTCGCGGGTCCGATCGCGTTGGCAGTGCCGAACGAGCTGGATGCGATTGCAAACGCCTCCAACGTTCGCGCGCCCGTCATCTTCATCTCGGCTGACGCGGACACGCTGGTGCCGCTGAAATACCAGGACAAAATCGCCGCGAAATATCGGGGCCCGGTCGGACGAATTCATCTGAAGAACGCGGGCCACTGGCAGAGCATGGATCAGCTGACGGAGATTGAGGTGCTGAACAAGGCGATCGACTGGTTGGTTAACGCCACCGCGAAACCGTAGCACCATTCTCCAGCGCATGCCTCGATGTCGCCAGCCAGGCACACGCCTGCAACACGCTCATCCTCACGCTAGAATTGACCGGATATGTCAGCCGATGCCAAGCGAATCGAGAAGCTCCGTGAGGAGCTGGATCGTCATAATTACCTGTATTTCATCGAAGCCAAGCCGCAAGTCAGCGATCAGGAATTCGATCGGCTGATGCGCGAGCTGATCGATCTGGAGGCAAAGCTGGGCGAGCCGGTGCCGCCGGATTCTCCGTCGCAGCGCGTGGGCGGGAAACCGATCGCCGGTTTCAAAACCGTCGAGCACGCCATGCGGATGATGAGCATCGATAACACGTACAACGAGGAAGAACTGCGCGCCTTCGATGAGCGCGTCCGCAAAGCGCTCGATGGCCAGGCGCCGCGATTTGTGATGGAGCCGAAGGTCGACGGCGTTGCGTGTAATGTGCGGTATGAGAATGGGCAACTCGTGCTCGTCGCCACGCGCGGCGACGGTCGTCGGGGCGATGACATCACCAACAACGCGCGGACGATTCGGTCGTTGCCGCTGCGTCTTTCCGCACGACATGCGAAATCGACCAGGATTCCGCGAGTGCTGGAAGTCCGCGGCGAAATCTTCATGCCGAATTCTGAATTTCAGCGCATCAACGCTGAACTGGTCACGGACGGCGCCGAGCCGCTGAAGAATCCGCGCAACGCGACGACCGGTACACTCAAATCGCTCGATCCAAACTTTACGGCCGCCAGACGATTACGTTTCGTCGCGCACGGACTCGGCGAGATCGATCCGCTGCCGTGCGATTCGTATTTCGACTGCATGTCGATCTTGAACAAACTGGGCATCCCGATCGGCGAACATCTCACGCTGGCCGACGACATCGGCGGAGTGATTCGCGACATCGAAGCGTTCGCCAAGACCCGTGGCACGCTCGCCTATCAAACCGACGGCATGGTCGTGAAGCTCGACAGTTTCGCGCAGCGAAAAATCCTCGGCGAAACGAGCAAAGCGCCGCGCTGGGTGATCGCCTACAAATACCCAGCCGAGCAGATGCCGACGGTGCTGGAAAACGTCGAATGGCAAGTCGGCAAGGGCGGCACGCTCACGCCCGTTGCGCGGCTGCGGCCGGTGTTCGTCGCCGGCACCACCGTGTCGAACGCCAGCCTGCACAACATCGAGCAGATCGAGCAGAAGGACATCCACATCGGCGACACAGTCGTCATCGAAAAAGCCGGCGAGATTATCCCGCAAGTCGTGCAGGTGGATCTGACAAAGCGGCCGAAGGGCGCGAAGAAGATCGTTCCGCCGACGAAGTGTCCCTCCTGCGGCGCAAAGGTTGAGAAGGAAGCGGACACGCCATACATCCGCTGCGTGAATCCATCCTGCCCGGCGCAGTTGAAGGAACGAATGCGATGGTTCTGCGGTCGAAATCAGATGGACGTCGGACGGCTCGGTGAAGCGCTGATCGATCAACTCGTCGACGCAGGCATCTTCAAAACCTTCGCTGACATTTATCGACTCACCAAGGAGCAGTTGATCGGCCTGGAGCGCATGGCGGATAAGAGTGCGCAGAATGTGATCGATTCAATCCAGGCGAGTCGCGATCGCGGGCTCGATCGGTTGCTGGCCGGCCTGGGCATTCGTCACGTGGGCAATCGCGTGGCGTACGTGCTGGCGGCTGAGTTCGGATCGCTCGATGCGATCGCCGCGGCAACGTGTGAGGAGCTGAACAAAGTGAACGAGATCGGCGATGTGATCGCGGATTCGGTCCATGATTTCTTTCATAATGCAGCGGGGCGCGAGACGATCAAGCAACTGAAGTTGGTTGGAATTGATCCGAAGTTCGCTAAGCCGCAAGCGGTTCGTGGGACGTTGCCGCTGGAGGGGAAGACGGTCGTCGTCACGGGGACGATGGAAAAGCTGGATCGCAAGGAGATCGAAGATCTGATCGTGCAAATGGGTGGCAAGGCATCGGGCAGCGTCAGCAAGAAGACGAGCTTCGTCGTCGCGGGCGAAAGCGCCGGAAGCAAGCTCGAGAAAGCCAAAGAGTTGGGCGTCGAGGTGATCAGCGAAGTGGAATTTCTCATACGTGTTGGACGAGATTGATTACCGGGTGGTTGGGGCGGAAGCCGGCTTGGATCGTTGCCCGTCAATTTCTTCCGCGCGAGCATTTGCCGCTGCATCCTTCACATCGGCGTCGGGGAAGATTTGGTACGTCAGCTTCTCGATCTCGCGATGCCCTTCGCGACTCAGGTTTCGAAAGTCAACAGCCTTGCCCGACTTGTAGATTTGCATGTTGTCGCAGTGAAGGCAGATGGCGAGATCAAGCATCTGCGGTCCGCTGCCGAAGCGAAGCGCCAGTCTAGGGTCAAAGCAACTCTTGCTTGATGCATCTGGATCAAACACCGCAGGGTTTCTAAAGGTCGCACGGATAGAGGCGTCCAGCGATGGATTTGCCGTTGCCGAATCGAGGATCGGCCACTGGTAGAACATCCTGTCGTCGGGGACCGGGTCGAAGTGCCAATAGGGCGAGATCTGATGAGCGGTGACATTGCCGGGCGGCAAACTTAGAGGGGCGTGTGACGACCTTGATGCGTAAACAGCCATCGCGGCAACCACCGCAACACCAAGAGCGAGGATCAACTGAAATCGACGTTTCATGCGAGAATCGTTCCCATCCCTAACGCTCGTCGCAGATCCGCGATTTGACCGGTGTGAGTGCTGTTGTGGAAAACCATCCGGCCAGCCAGCGTGTAGAGCGGGACTTCAGTGTTGCCCCATTTGGTTTTCAAATCGAGCTTCGCGTCGTCGGCAGTTTCAATCGCGCGGACAAGTCGCTCGACCGCAGCGTCACAGATGGCCACGCAGCGCGGCCACAGTGGATACATCCTTGAATCCGCGATTGGTTTCGATCCGAAGCTAACCGACTCCGTATCGAAGTGGTTCGCGTCACCCGATCGCCCGTCACCGGTGAGGAAGTCAGTCGCGGGCAGCGGTTGCCCGTCGATTCGCTCGGCCGTGCGGTGCATGGTGATGGCCAGATGTCCGAGCGTCCAAGCGAGATGATTTGGCAAACTTCGCGCCTGGTGGGTGTGGTTGCAGTGGTCGAAGCCGCGCAGATATCGGTGCAGCAGGTCGCGGCTTTGGCGGACCATCTCGGCGAGAAGCGTTTGTCGCGTCGCTCGGTTGTTCATGCCGCTCCGTGATACCCGCCAAGCGAACGTGGCACGAATCGTCCGACGCGGCGGAGATATTGGGCGTAGTCGTCGCCGTGCGCGCCGACGAGATATCGTTCTTCGCGCCGCGCTTCCCACTGGAGGAAGATCAGGTGAATCACGCCGATGATCAGCATCGCCGGCGCGGGAACGGCGATCATGCTGGCGAGCATCAGGAGCGATGACAGGGCGTAGATCGGATGCCGCACATAAGCGTACGGGCCGGTGAAGACGAGCTGGGTTTTTTCGCCGGGGTCGATGCCCATTCGCCAGGATTTGCCCATCTTTTTCCAGCAGACCAGCGTCGCGCCGAACGCAGCCGCGGCGATCAGGACGCCTAGCCATTCGAGCATTGGAATCAACCAGAGATATCGCATGCCGAGCAGCGGCGTCGCGCCAAACGCGACGAGCAGTGGGATGACGAACCAAAGCGTGATCGCCGGAAACCAGAGAAATCGCAACGCGCGGCCAAGTGACTCGGCGGGCCAGAAGCCGGCGTTGTGGCCGGTTTGTTTGTAGCTCTTGTAGACCAGCCGCAGGACGCGCGACCAGTACGCGCCGACGGTCAATGCGATACACAGTGCGGGCCAGGAATCGATCACGCGAAGGAAATTATCAGTTCCGCTGGCCGGTTGCCACTGGAGGCGCGCCCGAGGTCGACATCATTGACGGGCCCTGTCGCGCCGCAGCCGGAATCGCAAGACCCGTTTGCGACGCAATTGGTGCCGGCATCGTTCGCATCGCCCATTCATTTCGCGGCGGGCAGGCGGTCAACACGTACTTGATTACCTCTCCGTGAACCTTCTTCTTTTTCTCGATATTAAAGTGATCCAGGCCCGGCTCGAACAGGTCGGTGCGATCGACGCGAATGTTGTAATTCGCTAGCTCGGTGTTCGCATTCTTCGACGCTTCCACGGGCACACCGCGCAGCCAGGGCAGCGTGTCCCACACGCCGTTGGACTGATAGATGTTGATGCAGCGTTTCACGTTCGAAGGAATGGTGGGCGGGGTGACCGGATCGAGCGTCACCAGCAGATCGACGGTGATGTTGTCGCGCTTCAGCTCGCGCGCGATGCGAACCACATCATCCGCGCCGTACGAATGGCCGATCAGCACGAGCGGCTCGGAATTCGGCGCGCTCGAATATTTCTTTCGGATCGTGCCCGCCAGCGACGACCATTGATCATCCTGGAAGACCATCGCGTTCACGCCGGACTTCTTGATCTCGCCGCCGAGGTTATCGATGCCGGTTGAGAAGATGCCGATGAACCCGCGAAGCAGATACGCGTTGCCCGCGCGCGGCGCGTTCGATACCGGAGCGACCGCGTGCACGTTGCCCGGTTGGATCGCGTGACATCCGGCGCCGATCATCAGGATCAGCGCCATGAACGCAATGGGCACTACGACGGCCAAGTGCCGCGGGGTCTGACCTGCGATATAACGGGCAACCTTCAACTGACTGCTCCCTTTCGGCGATGTCATCGAATCATTCGCGCGCTTCGGCCTCCGCACAAACGCACAAACGTATATTCGCGGTTATCGGACCTTGCCTGCGCGCCGTTCCAATGCGACGCAGCAGGTCGTACCGTCCGCACCGAATTATCCGTCTGGATTAGCGGTGCGCCGGCACAAGCGACACGTGACCCGCAACAATGCGGTGCAGCGTCGACGATCGATCGCGCAACAACAGTCGACCCGTCCCGTCCAATCCGACACAAACGCCGGTCAATGGTTTGTCGCGGGGTTTGTCGCGGTTCGGGTTGTCAACATCGTCACGCAACGACGTGGCGATCGGCGCCGCGCTCAC
Source organism: Phycisphaerae bacterium (assembly GCA_014380825.1). The sequence continues at coordinate 10,567 of JACMJD010000021.1, forward strand.
CGCGACGCGTCGGCCAACCAACGAGTGGTGTCGATCATACTCGCGCAGGATCGCACCAAAGTGATGATCGTTGTGCCGCGACAGTCGAGAGTGCACATGCCGTGCCAGCGTCGCGACGACGTCATTCATATCTAGAGATGCGCCAGTCATTTGCAGCAGCGATGTGGCGTGATCGCGCAGGCGGGGCGGTAGCTTTCGCCCGGGCACGTTGACGTTCACGCCCACGCCGATCAGGTCGACGTTCCGCACGCGCTCGCACAGCAGTCCGGCCAATTTACGATCCAGATGGAGCAGATCGTTTGGCCACTTGAGTTGGATCGAATCCGCGCCGCTGATTTCCGCCAGCGCATTTCGCACGGCCAATCCTGCGATGAGCGGCACCTGCTGCGGCTGAAGATGCTCGGCCACCGGAAGGACGAACGTGAGCGTGAGGCTGCCTTCCCCCGACCACCATCTGTTCGCGCCGCGCCCGCGGCCGTGAATTTGGTTCGACGCGAGGACGATCGACGGCGCGAACAGTTTTCCCGCGCGACGCAATCTCGCCGCGTGATCGTTCGTGCTGCGTACGCGCGAGAACCAGTGCAGGCGGAACGGTTTGATCCGTTTGCGCAGCGAAGCGAGATTGAATATGTTGACCGACATCCGAGGATTCTTGCAATCGAAAAAAGCATGTCATCCAGAGCGGTACTCCGCGAAGGATCTGGCGTCACGCGTCAGGCCAGATCCTTCGCGGAGTACCGCTCTGGATGACAGCGTCCTTTTTTTGAGAAGCGCCCCTTTTTTCTGAGGCGCGTTACTCGAGCACCACCAGCAAGTCTTTCCCCGCCACCGTCGCGCCGGGTTTCACCAGCACATCCGCGATCGTCGCATCGCGCGGGCTGTACACGGCGGTTTCCATTTTCATCGCTTCGATGCTCAGTAGACGCTCGCCCTTCTTGATGGATTGGCCCTTTTTCACGGCGACGGTGGAAATCTTTCCCGGCATCGGCGCGCCAATGTGATGTGGATCATCTTCATCGGCCTTGGGCTGTTTATTCGCCGATTGTTCGAGCGAACGATCCGCCACGTTCACGCTCCGGGGCTGGCCGTTCAGCTCGAAGAAGACGGTGCGCGTGCCGTCATCGTGCGGATCGCTGGTGGTGAGATATTTAACCACCAGCACCTTACCTGGCTCAATTTCGATCGACACTTCTTCGCCGCTGCTCAGGCCGAAGAAGAACGCGGGCGTGGGCAGATGCTGCGTGCCATCGAACTCCACGACGTGCTTTTGCAAATCGAGATACACCTGCGGATAGAGCAGATACGAGAGCGCATCCTGATCGGAAGCACGTCGATCGAGCTTTTTCGACAGATCTTTCTTCACCGCCGCAAAATCCGCCTTCGGCAGCTTCGCTCCCGCGCGGCCTTTGATCGGTTTCGCCCTAGCCGAATCGAGCACGATTTTCTGAAGCACCTTCGGCCAGCCGCCTTCGGGTTCGCCGATCATGCCTTGCATCATCTCGACGACGCTCTTGGGGAAACCGATGTTCTTGCCGGGCGTCAGCACGTCCATGGGCGTCAGATCGTTTGTCACCATGAACAGCGTGAGATCGCCGACGATCTTGCTGGATGGCGTGACCTTGACGATGTCACCGAAGAGCTGGTTCACGGTTGCGTACGTTTCAGCGATGTCGTCCCAGCGGTCTTCCAAGCCGAGTGATTTCGCCTGCTGCTTGAGATTCGTGAACTGACCACCCGGCATTTCATGGAAATAAACTTCGGCGCTGCCGGCCTTCAGTCCTTCTTCGAACGGATAATAGATCTC
>JACMJD010000231.1 GCA_014380825.1 Phycisphaerae bacterium
CCGAACACGAGCGCTGGCTGACCGAAGAATACGTCAAGCGGCCAGTCGTCGTGATGGATTATCCCAAAGACATCAAGGCCTTCTACATGCGCATGAACGAAGACGGCAAAACGGTGGCCGCGATGGACGTTCTAGCCCCAGGAATCGGCGAAATCATCGGCGGCAGCCAGCGCGAAGAGCGGCTGGAGATGCTGGACAAGCGGCTCGATGAAATGCATCTCGATAAGAGCGCATACAACTGGTATCGCGACCTGCGGAGATACGGAACGGTTCCGCATGCCGGATTCGGTCTGGGCTTCGAACGCACGATTATCTACGCGACAGGAATGGCGAATATTCGGGATGTGATCCCGTTCCCGAGAACGCCGAAGCATGCGGAGTTTTAATCGAGCATGGGCAAACGGGTTTACACCGATGCGCACGCGGCTGTGCGGTTCTTCGCACCGACGCTTGATCCGCTTGATGTGACGCTTGCACTGAGATTGCCCGCCGATCACACCCACCGTTGCGGCGAACCGCGATTGGTTCGACGCGGTAGGACGGGCGAAGTTCACGAATACGCTCCTTATCCCGCTGGCAGTTGGTCCATGTCTTCAAAGCAATGGGTGAATTCGCCACGACTGCACGTTCACCTGGCATGGCTCCTCGATCAGCTCGAACCGAAAGCCGATGCCGTCGCAAAGCTCATTCAGGATGGTGCGAACGTTGACTTCTTCTGTTATTCGAGCGGGTACACAAGGCTGCACCCCGCGATCCCCCGCGCCATCCGCGAACGCGCGCGTCGACTTGGTATTGTTATCGAAATCGACCATTATCCAATGCGCGAAGATGATCGCGAACTAACAATCGGAGAATAATGTGGCCTACCACTGCCCCCGATGCAACGCTCCCGTCCGGCGTGGCAGCAGCACCGCCGCGGGTATCGCGGGTGGAGCGGTCGGCGCTTTGATCTTCGCAGCGTTCGGGCCGTTCAAGTGCAAGCAATGCGGGCCGATCGCGAAGACCGAGTTTTCGCCTCAGGTGCGGCGGAAGATGATGAACGGATCGATCGCGATGGTGGCGTTCGCGATCGTGCTGCTCATCGGCGTGGTGGCGCTGCTGGCTTACGTGCTACGGTGGTGAGTCTCCTAGTCTTCTTTGCGCTGCGCTGGCCGATTGTGTGGCGCGCAACAGACAAAATTGAAAAATCGAAAATTTGTCGACGATTTTCGCGATTGGCCAGCGATTTTTTTGTTGCGCTGCGCGCGGCCAGTGCGCCCGGCGCAGCGCGGGCAGTATATGTAGGACGGGCGCGCGCGTCCGATCAGGACTTCGGAGAAGCACTGTTCGGATCGCCTATTTGACAATGAGTATTGCGTGACGCGAACGCGGGAAAGGTCGATCGTGGCGGGCATTTATCGATGTCCGAACATGTCCGAAAATGTCCGATTCTGAAAATCGCTCGTCGAGGAATCTCCTCATTTTACCGAGCGATTCGTGCGATCGAGCGGCGTGAACCGGAAATGATTCCGGGGCGCCGCGAGGGCGCGGCGATGGTCGAGGACGGTCAGCGGACTGTCCGCGAAGAGTTCAAGGACGGTTGGGCGAAACATCGCATTCGCGGTTGATCCACCGGCGGAAATGCTGGAATGGCGCAACCTGAACTTCAGCGGGATGCAGTCAAATCTGTTCGGACGGTTAGAATTCACGCTGCCGCGGCGTCTCTCTGGCGGCGTGGAAGGTACGCAACTCTCTCGGAGATCCTCTCGATGCGAAATCTTGGGCAAAAACTTGGGCGACAATTCTTCGGCAAACAGCTTCCGTTCATCATGATTCTCATCGCGCTCGCGTGTATTGGCTCGGTCGCGTTGGCGCAGCAGCCGCCTGACAAGGCTGACCCGAACGATCCGAATCAGCCGGACCCGCAGCAACAGCAAGGCCAGCCGATGCCGGGCGGGCCGATCGTCATCACTACGATGGGAGGCGGCGGCGGTGCCTTCCAGGGACGAATGCGATTTGGCGGCCCGCCCATGATGATAGGTGGCCAACTCGAGCAGTTCGTCGGGATGCTGGCGCAGATCAATCTCAAGACTGATTTCACGCTTACCGCCGATCAGAAGAGCAGGATCCAGGCGATTCGCGACGACTCCAGGAAGCAGTCAGATGAATGGCGGGCGCAGCACGCCGACGAGATCAAGCAGATCGACGAACAGCAGCAGGAGATGATGAACGGCCTGCACAATGGCATCGTGCCTGATCCGGGGCAGATGCAGGAGATCGAAGAGCAGCGTCGCGTGTTGTATGAGAACGCGCCCGACGGCGGGGATCACGTCGAACAGATCAAGGCGCTGTTCACACCGGAGCAGGCGAAGGTTTTCGAGACGCACAAGGCGTTGATCGACAAGGAACGCGACGCGATGATGCGGCAATTCGGAGGCGGCCGCATGATCATGGGCGGCCCGGGGATGCCACCACCCCCACCTCCGCCGGCGGATCCGAATCAGCCGGAGCCGGAGAAGAAGAAGTAGTAGTAGTGAGGGCAGGAGGTAGACGACGCATTGTCATCTGAACGAAGTGAAGGATCACGGGAATTGAGTGACGTCCACTTCAACCCGAGATCCTTCACTGCGTTCAGGATGACGGTACTGCTGGCTGACAGTGCTGCTGGATCACCGCACGCGAGAAGGGATTATCCCAGCGCCTTGAGCAGCACCTTCACGACCTTCGTCAGCCCGCTCTTGGCGTTGCCGACGAACTGCTGGAAAATCTTGTTCGTCACTTCCATGAATTCTTCCATGCCCGCCAGGCGCTCGCGAGTGAGACGAACGGCTTCCTGTTTCGCGGCGGCTTTTCCGAGGCTGGCTTCGGAGAGCATCTGCTGACACTGGCGGATCGTCTCGAGCACCGGGTCCATCTCGCGGCGTTTTCGCTCGGCGGCGATGATCGAGAACATCTCCCAGACGTCGCCGAGGCTCTCGAAGTATTCGCGGCGTTCGCCGCGCCGGTGCTGGCGGCGGATGATGCCCCAGTCGCACAGGGCGCGCAGCGACATGCTCGCGTTGCCGCGGCTGATGTGGAGCCGCTCCATCACATCATCCGTGCACAGCGGCGTGGCGGTGATGTACAGCAGCGCGTGAATCTCGGCCATCGTGCGGTTGATGCCCCACGTCTGGCCCATCTCGCCCCAGCGACGGATGAAGGTGTCCTGCGAGTTGCGAAGCTTTTGCTCAACCGGCGTTCGCGCAGGCTCGATTGGGGATTCAACCGATGAAGCGAGCATTCCGGGTGCAGCAGGCGTGGTGACGGACATGTATCTCCTTCAGTAGTTACTGAAACAATATACGTCTCAAAACTTCGGAAAGGAATTTTCAATCACTTTGAAAGGAGTGAAAGGTGATCGCACGGTGCTCAAACGAGATGATCACGAAGACGATTGTCCTGCCTCCTCTCCCGGTACGCCGGGAGAGGACTGAGGTGAGGGCATTTCTCTGCGCCTGAGCGCACAGGAATGCCCTCACCTCAGCCCTCTCCCAGACTACTGGGAGAGGGGGCGATGCGCTTGTCACGCTCGAACCATCCGTCGATACTCCAACTCTCACACGGAGGTATCTGAAATGGCAATTGCGACGACAGAATCGAAAAAAGGTCACGCTGAACACACGCAAGCGGCGCAGGAATCGCTCGGACTGCGCGGCAAGTTCACCCGACCGATCAAGATCACGATGCTCGGAGCCGGCTCGGGATTCACACCGCGCCTGCTGAACGACGTCTTTCACATCAACGGCGCCGATCGCGGCGAGATCGCCCTGGTCGACATCGATGAAGATCGCTTGAAGACGATGCATCAGCTCATCGGCAAGCTGATCGACCAGATGGGTAAGACTGGCTGGAAAGTCACGGCGTCGAAGGACCGCGCCGAGGTTCTTCCCGGCAGCGATTACATCGTCAACTGCATCGAAGTCTCCGGCGTCGATTGCGTGAAGTGGGACAACGACATCCCGCTGAAGTACGGCATCGACCAATGCATCGGCGACACGATCGGCCCGGGGGGATTGTTCAAGGCACTCCGCACCGTGCCGGTGTTTCTACAGATCCTGAAAGATGCCGAGCGACTCTGCCCGCGCGCGATCGTGCTGAATTACACCAATCCGATGAACATGATGTGCCTGGCCGCGGGGCGCACTAGTGCGATGCCGGTGGTCGGGCTCTGTCACAGCGTGCAAGGCACGAGCCAGAAGCTCGCCAACGATGCGGGCGTGCCGTACGACGAGATGAGCTGGGAGTGCGCGGGCATCAATCACTTGGCGTGGTTCACGAAATTGGAACACGCGGGTAAGTCGATCTACCCAATCCTGTTCGACAAAGTGAAAGACCACGCTGGTGAGATCTTTGAAGGCGATCCGGTTCGTTACGACATGATGCTGCACTTTGGCGCGTTCATCACCGAGAGCAGCGGGCACCTGAGCGAATATCTCCCCTACTACCGCAAACGCCCGGAGATCACCAAGGAATATTGCCGCGAAGGCTACCGCGGCGGCTCGCGCTTCTACGCCAGCAACTGGCCCACCTGGCGCAATAACGCCGACGCCGATCGCATGGCGATGTGCCGAGGTGAGAAGGAAGTTGGCTGGGAGCGATCGTGGGAATATGCGAGTTGGATCATCGAAGCGAGAGAAAAAGATTCGCCCTTCCGCATCCACGGCAACGTGATGAACAACTCTGAAACGGGCGGACAGCTCATCACGAATCTGCCCGCCGACGGTTGTGTCGAAGTCGCCTGCCTAGTCGACCGCAACGGCATCAACCCGACGCGCTACGGCGCATTGCCAAGGCAAATGGCCGGCATCTGCGCCAGCAACATGGCGATGTTCGACCTCGGCGCGCATGCGTGCATCGACAAATCCAAGGAGGCGGCCATTCACGCGCTGATGCTCGATCCGCTAACGGCGGCGATCTGCACACCGGCGCAGATCAAGCAGATGACGTTGGAGATGTTTGAAGCGGAGAAGGAATTCTTGCCGGGTTTCAAATAGTCGATATCCACCGTCTGCGGACACCGCAGCTATGCGCCTGTCATTGAAAGTTACGCTCGCGGTCGTTATTGCCGCAACCGTTTCTGCGATGCACTTTCAATTCGGGCCTCATTTCGAAGGGTGGATTTGGGACGCGCTCGCAGGCTCGCTTCTCGACGTCGCAGGAGACAGATTCCTCAATGCGGTGCGTGTCGTCATCTCGTACGACCTTCCGATCATCTTGAGCGGTATCCTCGCATTTTGGTGCGTCCAGAAATTCTGGCCGCCCGCTAAGCGCGATCAGGAGTGTCGGTGTCGGCGATGCAATCACATTTTGCGCGGATTGACCGAACCAAGGTGTCCCGAGTGCGGGGAAGCTATCTGAGTTGGTAGCTTGCCACTTCTGCTCGTACGCGATGTGGTACTCACCGCTTAATCAACTGCTCCCGATAAAACTCGATCATCTTCTTGAGTCCATCGCGACGCGAAACTTCCGGCTTCCACCCGAGGATCTCTTTCGCCCGCGTGATATCCGGACACCGCACCTTCGGATCGTCCGGCGGCATCGGGAGGTGGGTGATCTTGCTCTTGCTCTCGGGGATCAGGGTCAGGATTTCCTTGGCGATGTCGAGGATCGTGATCTCATCCGGGTTGCCGAGGTTGATCGGTTCGTGGAAGTTGCTTTCCATTGTCAGGTTGATGCCGCGGATCAGGTCACTCACGTAGCAGAGCGAGCGCGTTTGCTTGCCTTCGCCGAAGACGGTGAGCGGTTCGTTGTTCAGGGCTTGGCGGATGAAACTGATCACCACGCGGCCATCGTACGGGTCCATGCGCGGGCCGTAGGTGTTGAAGATGCGGATGATGCGCGTGTCGGCGCCGCGCTCGCGGTGGTAGGCCATCGTGCAGGCTTCGCTGAAGCGCTTGGGCTCGTCATACATCGATCGCATGCCGATCGGATTGACGTTGCCCCAATAGCTTTCGACTTGCGGGTTGATCTCCGGATCGCCGTAGCACTCGGATGTGCTGGCCATCAGGAAGCGGCCTTTCTTTTCGAGCGCGAGCTCGAGCAGGTTCCACGTGCCTTGGCTGTTTACTTTCACCGTGGCGATCTGATGTTTCACATATCCCACCGGAGAGGCAGGTGACGCCATGTGGTAGATGCGATCGATGGGGCCGTCGATCTTCAGTGGCTCGATCACGTCGGCCTTGATGAACGAGTACTTGGCGTTGCCTTCGAGGTGCCGAATGTTATCGGCCTTGCCGGTGATGAAGTTGTCGACGCCAACAACTTCGTGACCCTGCGCGAGCAACAGGTCAGTCAGGTGAGATGCGAGAAAGCCGGCGCCACCGGAGATCAGGATACGCATAGCAGATTCTAGAGGGCAGAAGGCAGAGTTCAGAGTTCAGGAATACGGGGAGTTTGTATTTCCTGAACTCTGACCTCTGACCTCTGAACTCTGTCTCCTTAATTCATGAACCGGAACCGCAGGATGGTCAGGATCGCTTTGATCCCGTCCTTCCAGGTAATCTTTTTACCTTCTTCATAGCTCCGCCCGTAATACGCAACGCCGACTTCGTAAATCCGCAGGCGAGGGCGCATCTTGGCGATCTTTGCGGTGATCTCCGGTTCGAAACCGAAGCGGTTGCACTTCAGATCGATCCGATTCAGGACCGACTTGCGGAAGACTTTGTAGCAAACTTCCATGTCGGTGAGGTTGAGGTTCGTGCATATGTTGGAAAAGTGCGTCAGAAACTTGTTGCCCAGCGTGTGATAGAAATAAAGCACGCGGTGCGGCTCGCCGATAAACCGGCTTCCGTAAACGACGTCAGCTTTATCGTCAACGATCGGGCCGATCAGCTTGATGTAATCCTGCGGATCGTACTCCAGGTCGGCATCCTGCACGAGGACGATCTCGCCGGATGCAAGCTTGAAGCCGTCACGAAGCGCGGCCCCTTTTCCTTGATTCACCGGCTTGTGCACGATCTGAAAGTCGACGCCGGGGAAGAGTGAAGGCAGCTCGTCGAGCTGCGCGTTCGTGCCGTCGGTCGAGCAGTCGTTCACACAGATGATCTCACGCGTAATGCGCAGCGGGAGCGGTGCGTCAACGACCAGCCCGACCAACTGCTGGATTGTCGCGGCCTCGTTGTAGACTGGGATGACGATCGAGACCTTCGTCACCGGCGGGTTCAGCGGGATGATGTGTTCGGCCATAGCGATCGCGCGCGGCGCAGTGGCAACCGTGCCGCAGCGCGGGCAAATCCTAACGGACAGCAACCGAATCGCAAAGGAAGTGCAGAATGATGAATGCTGAAAGCCGGATAAACAGCCGCTTCCGATTCTGCATTTATGCATTCTGCGTTCTGCATTCGGAGTTGCCGCTTGACTTGCGATTTCAGCAGTTTTAATGTCGTCTGTCCTCGCGCTCCCGAATGCGCGCGGCTTTCAGGAGTCGTGCATCGATGGCCGTGCAAATGGAGCTTCACAAGATCATCATCACCGACACGCAGGATCAGCAGATCATCATGCTCAAAGAGGTGGATGGCGAACGGAAATTCCCCATGGTGATCGGCACGGATTCCGCCAACGCGATCGAGCGACGGTTGAAGGGCATCCAGGCCCCCCGCCCACTTACGCATGATCTGCTCTCGAGCGTGATCGAGCAGCTCGGCGGAACGGTAGAGCGGATCGAGATCAATAACCTCCAGGACCACACCTTCTTCGCCAGCATCCACATCCGAAGAAACGGCGAAGTCGTCGAAATCGACAGCCGGCCGAGTGATGCGATCGCGTTGGGCATCGCGACGACGGTGCCAATTTATGTGGCGGAGCATGTGCTGGATGAAGTGTGTTGACCCGCGGCGCGGGTAAGCTCCAAACCACAAAACACAAGTCACAAAGTTCCAAATATCAAGCAAACGAAACTCAAAGCGCACGGTCATCCAGAGCGGTACTCCGCGAAGATCTGGTTTTGCATGTGTCGCTAGATCCTTCGCAGAGTACCGCTCTGGACGACACATTTTTTTTGTTGCGGTTTGAACGTTGGAGCTTCTTTGAGTTTTGTGTTTTGTGAGTTGGAACTTCGTGCACTCGCGAGATTGGACCCGCTCGGATTCGAACCGAGAACCAAGGGATTATGAGTCCCCTGCTCTAACCGTTGAGCTACGGGTCCGCGCGACCAATCATATCGC